>USHL01000008.1 GCA_900554525.1 uncultured Oscillospiraceae bacterium
ACCTGTGACCCTCTGCTTGTAAGGCAGATGCTCTCCCAGCTGAGCTATGCTCCCGCTACGCATTCCGCCCGGTTTGCATATACTCACCGGCGACAAGCAATATATTATCATAAGACATGTGTTTTGTCAAGCACTTTTTTCAATTTTTTATCAAATTTAAAATCCCGTTTTTGTCAAAGCGGTATTCGGCGCCGCAGAAATCACAGCGTACCGCCGTTTCGGGCGCTTCCTCTGCAAGACGGGTCAGCTCCTCGCGTCCGAGACTCTTCAGCATTTTTTTGACCCTTTCCTCCGAGCAGCGGCATTTATATTCCGGATATGCTTTATAAAGCACCTCGGTTTCAAAGCCGGAAAGCACTTCTTTTACAATATCCAGTATATTACGGCCGGCGTCGAGCTGTTCGGTGACAGGGCGGACTTTTTTAAGATTTTCTTCTATTTTTGAGATGGTATTCTCATCGGCGGAGGGAAGGAGCTGGATTATATATCCTCCGGCTTTTTTAACGGTGAGGTCGGGATTGACCAGAACCCCGAGAGCGCAGACCGTAGGTATCTGCTCGCTTACCGCGTAATATGAGGTTATGTCCTCCGCAATCTCGCCCGATACTATCGGAACAAAGCCGCTGTAAGGCTCCTTTAAGCCTAAATCCTTAATTACATATACATTGCCGTTACTGCCGACAGCGCCGGAAACATCAAGCTTTCCGTTCGGCTTTAACGGTATTTCAACTATCGGGTTTACGGCATAGCCGCGGACATTTCCGTCGGAGTCAGCGGCGGCGGTAAGCGCTCCCGCGGGTCCGTTTCCGTCGATTTTAACGGTTACGGTATCGTCCCTGCCTTTGAGCATATTGCCCATCATTGAGGCTGCGGTCAGCAGCCTGCCGAGACCCGCGGTAACTACCGCAGAGGTTTTATGGAGCTGCTCCGCGCGCGATACTATATCCGTACTGTCTATTGCAGACGCCATAACGGCGCCGTCGCTTGTTATACATCTGATAAGCTCAGCCATTTTTATTTCCTGCTTTTCTTGTAACATAAACTGCCCGTTCCGTATCGGGGGATAGAGGTTTTTCGGTCATATCCGCGTATACCGCGACGGTTTTAAGTCCGGCCGACGATATTGCGTTTTCCAGTTCCTCAGAGGTGTATGCGCGTTCACTGAATTCTTCTCCGCTGCGTAAATATACGCCGTTTTCCTCGGTGAAAAAATCAAGCGTGATATCGGTTATCAGCGTGTTGCGGTCTGTCTCGTTCTGCCAGACGCAGTAGACGCCCTCCTCCTCTATAACAAATGTATTATCTGCAAGTATGCTTTTATGCTTGAAAACCGTGTTTACATCAAAAATAAACAGTCTGTCTTCCTCAAGAAAGAGGGAGATTCGGTTTATCGCGGCGCACAGCTTTTTATAATCGGTTATATGGTTCAGACTGTCAAGAGAGCATATCGCGCCGTCTACCGTGCCGTAAAGGTCGAGCTCCTCCGCCTTCTGGCAGAGAAAAAGGATATCTGTGCCGCGTTCGGCGGAGTTCCGCCTTGCCTCGGCAAGCATCTCCTCCGACATATCGACGCCTATGACCTCTGCGCCCATTTCGGCAAATTCATTGGAAAAGCCGCCGGTACCGCAGGCGACGTCAAGCAAAAGCTCAGGCATACGGTCGTGCTTTCTGAAAAGCCCCGCTAAATAAGCGGCACGCCTTTTGTAATCCGCGTCGCGCATAAGACGGTCGTAAACCGCCGCAAATTCGCTGTATTCACTCATTTTTGCTTTCCAGTCTCGAAAACACCATATTATATCCGTCGTTTATCGAGCGGTTCACACGGCTGATGGTGGCCGTACTGGCGCCGGTGGCCTCGACTATTTCACTGTAAACTGCTTTGTTGTACAGCATTTTGGCTACGGCAAAACGCTGTGATATAGCCTGTATTTCTTTGGGGGTGCAGGCGTCGCTGAAAAATTTTTTACATTCCTCTTTATTTTTCAGAGTAAGTATCGCTTCGAAAAACTGGTCGGTTGCAGAAGGCTTTTCCATTTTAAAGCGCCTCTTTTCTGTGATTTTTACAAAAATATTTTAACACAGTAAATCGCTAAAGTCAAATAAAATATAGCTTGAATAAAAAGTCGAAAAATGTTAGAATTTAAAGCATAAGGAGTTGGGTTTATGAATTCGGTTAAAATCCTCCACTGTGCGGATATACATATAGGGGCTTCGGAAAGCTTTCTGGGTGAAAGGGCGTCCGCCAGACGCTATGAGACCCTTGCGGCCTTTGAACGGACGGTCGATGCCGCGGCCGAAAGGGGAGCGGCATTGCTTTTGATAGCCGGCGATCTTTTTGATTCCAATACTGTTGAAGAAAGCCTTATAAGACCTGTTTTTGAAAAAATAGCCTCACTGCCGAATCTGAGGGTGATTTATGCGGCGGGGAACCATGATCCGCTCAACAGCAATTCGCCTTTTTGTAAATATGATTTGCCGGAGAATCTCGATGTTCTCGGCACCGAGGACGACTGCAGGACCTTTGAAGCGCTTGGTGTCAGAGTATACGGCCGTTCTTTTGAAAGCGTTTACTGCAGGGGGGAAGAGGCGTTTTCGCTTGTTCCGCCGAAAGATGACTTTATAAATATAATGGTGCTTCACGGCGAGCTGAGGGGAGATCTTAATTCCGGCTACAATCCTGTGACGCGAGGCTTTATCGAACGGTGCGGGATGGATTATATCGCTCTCGGGCATATACATAAATACAGTGATATAGGAAAAATCGGCAGCACCTCTTTCGCTTACAGCGGATGTCCCGAGGGTCAGGGCTTTGACGAAACCGGCGAAAAGGGCGTCATTTTCGGTGAAATCTCTAAGGGCGGCAGTAATTTGGAATTTATACCGACGGCGCGGAGGATGCATATTGAAGAGAATGTCGATGTTTCGGGGCTGAACGGCACGGCGGAAATATACGAAATAGCCGTGTCCGCCTTAAAAGAAAAGTACGGGGACGGCTTCGGTGAAAATCTGTATAAGCTGGTACTTACGGGTACGCCCGGCGCGGAGGATGCCGTCAATACGGCCGAGCTTTCGGTAAGGCTTTCGGCGGTGACTTATTATGCAAAGGTTATCGACCGCACCGAGCCGGTATTCGACAGTGACATGCTTGAAAAAGAGGTTTCACTTAAAGGGCTTTTTTATAAGACCATGAAAAAAAGGATAGACTGCGCTGCGGAGAATGAAAAAGAGATGCTGGAAAACGCTTTGAAATTAGGGCTTCGCGCGTTCGCGGGGGAGGTGTCCTGCAATGAGGATTAAAACGGTAAATATTTATGCTTTCGGAGGTATAAAAAACAAAAGCTTTTCATTTGAAGACGGATTCAATGTGATCTTCGGGGAGAACGAAAACGGAAAGAGCACCGTGATGGCGTTTATAAAAATGATGTTTTACGGCACGGGCGGAAAAAGGGCTTCCTCCGTTTTGAAAAATCCACGGAAAAAATACAAGCCTTGGGACGGCTCGGCTATGGCGGGGAGCATCGAGTTTGAGCACAGCGGCAAAAATTACCGGCTTGAACGCAGATTCGGCGATTCCGACCGTACCGACGAGGTTTTTATAACCGACGGATTCGGCAGCCGTAGGTCCGTAAGGAGCGATATCGGCTGTGAATTTTTCGGATTGTCGGCAGCGGCATTTGAGCGCAGTGTGTTCATAGGGCAGCTCGGTGCGGCGGAAAAGGACTCCGAGGCTGAGGGTGAGCTTAATCAGAAGCTTTCAAATCTCTTTTTTTCGGGCGATGAAAACGTTTCTTACGAGGCTGTGAACAGCCGTCTTGAAAAAGCGAAGTATGAGCTGACTACTCCACGCAGGGTCGGTAAGCTGGATAAGAATCTGGACCGTCTTAAAGAAATCGCCGCGGAGCTGGAAAGCTCTAAAAGAGAATATGAAGAATATCTGTGCCTGAAGGATGATGCCGCACGGCTTAAGGGATATATTTCCGCAAAGCAGAAAAGGCAGGGGCAGATAAAGCCGTTGATTGACAGCGAGCAGGATATACGCAATGCCGAAAAGTATAAAAAATTTCTTGAATACAAAAAACAGCTTGATAAGCTTAATGAGACTCTGCGGCTTTCGGACGGAACGCTTGCCGACGATAATTTTGTCCGCAGTCTGGATGTGCGCATTAAGCTTTACGAAAACAGTCTTGACGACCTTGAAAAACAGCGGAGCGAATGTAAAAATTTAAGGGAAAAGCTTGAGCTTATTTCGGGCGGCGGTGCCTCTGCCGAAAAGGCGGCTGAGCTTGAAAACGAAATCGAAGCGCTGAAGGAAAAGCTTACCGCCGCGGAAAATCGGCTTGAAATGCTTAAAGCTCAGCGCCTGTCGCTTGAAAGCGGTGCGGCGGAGGCTCCCCGCAGAAAAATAAATCCGTTGTTCATAACGCTTGCGGCGGTTGCGATGGTTGCGGCTGCGGTGCTGTTCGCGTCGTCGTTAAGTCTCGGCGGTGCGGCGGGAACGGCTGCCGCAGCAGTGCTGTTTACAGTACTGGTGTTTATAATCCGCCCGGTGGATAAGCGTGCGGCGGAGGAACAGAGGGCGCGCCTCGGAAACGCCCGTACCGCAGAACGGCAGGCCGAAGCACAGACGAATGAACTGAGACGGGAGATTGCCGATAAGAGCGGGCGGTTGGGAGAAATCAAAGCGGTACTTGAAAGCAGTGCGGAAAATACCGAACGCCTGAAGGCTGAACTTGAAAACGGTGAAATTCTGTCGGCTGAGCTGGAGAAAAAATCGGAAAAATACAAATCGGATATTTTTACTTTTTTTGCAAAGTACAAGGAGTCGGCCGGTTATGAGGAAATAAAGAACCTCAGAGAAGAAATAAAACAAAGAGCGGAAGAACAAAAAGAGCTTAAAAAGGACATAAACCGTATCCTTAACGATATAGGAAATATCACTTGCGAGGATGCGGCCGAAAAGCTCGGAAACAGCGTGTTTTCTGCGTTTCAGGGCACCGATTTCACCGCTGTAAAAAAGGAATATGATGCCCTTTTAACGGATATATCCGAAAAAAAAGCGGCTCTCGCGCGCATAGATGAACAGCTGAAAAGCTATTTACGAAGGGAGAAAAATCCGGAATCACTGAAGGCCGAGCTGCGGGAATTAAAGGCGAAAACCGCCGTCGAAGAGGACTTCTGCAAAGCGGCGGATATAGCCAAAGAAGTGCTGGCGGAAAGCTATGAGGAGCTGCGCGGAAGCTACAGTGCGGCGCTCGAGAAGAAGGCGGAAGCCGTTTTCGGCGGGATAACAGCCGGAAGATACGGCGGAATGAAAATCTCCAACAGCTTTGATATCAGCGTAGAGCCGGTGGGCGAGGGCATTGGGCGTGAGCTGGAATATTTAAGCAGCGGCACTGTCGATCAGGCTTATCTGAGCCTCAGGCTGGCGCTGACTGATATGATCTCGGATTCGGCCGAAAGGCTTCCCGTCTTCCTTGACGATGCACTTACCCAATATGACGACCGGCGTTTGGAGACGGCAGTAGAATTTTTAAAGCAGTATGCCGAAAACCGGCAGATAATACTGTTTACCTGTCACCGGGCGGCGGTGTCTGCCGCGCAGGCTGCGGGAGCACACAAAACAGAATTTTAAAAAATGGTTTGAAAAAACGGAGATTGATTTAAAGAACCGAAAGATGATCCGGGTTAAAAAACCGGAAATTTGAAAATTATAATTATAAAATCGGGTCAGCCGAAATGCCAATGCCACCACATAGGGAAGTGATTTGAAATTCACAAGAGATAGAGGATACTGCATCAAGGAGCAATAATAACGCTTGGTATCCACATCATATTTGATGTATAAATACAAATTAAGTGTATAGAAAGGGTGATGCCATATGAAAATGAATCGTGTATGGAGGGTTCACGTTTTCTAACCCTCCGTATAAAACTTTGGAGGAAATATGATGGAAAAACAAATCAAGTATGTCCAGCTCTCTGCGGATAATGCAGAAAATTGTAAGGTGTTTGAGTCGCTGATGTATGAATATATTGATGAGATGAATGAGCATAGCGAACGCCCACTACCGAAAGAGTTTCAGCAGAAATGGATCAACAGTATCATTGCCATGCAAGGACCGACAGATCGCCATTTAGAATTGTGCTATGTCGGAGAAATGCCGATTGGTTTCCTTTACGGAAAAATCGACCATGAAAATCACAAGGGTTTTATTAGACCCGGATACGGATATATTATGGAGTTTTATGTAAGGCCGGACCATCGTCGCAAAGGTTACGGCAAGATGATGTTTAAGCGTTTGGAGCGATTGTTCCACATTGACGGTGCTGAGATGATGTACTTAACTGCCGATCCTGTTACCGGAAAACCGTTCTGGGAGGCAATGGGGTTTAATAATGTCAATGAAAAATCGCCAGAGAATCAACTGTATATTTATGAGAAAGCCATTTCGCCCATTGGATTAGAATGTGGGGTGCTCAAACCTTTAACCAAAGAAACAGTCGCAGAAATAGCTCGCTGGGAATATGAAAAGCCATATGATGCTTATGACTTCACCAATCATCAAAATGGATATCTTTTGGATGATTCCACATGGGGAACAGAACAGTTTTGTTTAGTCGATGGAGAAACAATTTTGGGACAAGTGGCCTGCCAGCTTGATGGTACAGATTTATGGGTTGGTTGGTCAATGGCTCCGCAACTATGCGGGCAGGGAAACGGGGCTGCATTCGTGGATCGTTGTGTCAGTGAACTGCGTCGTATTAAATCGTATACAGGACGGATACTGCTTCGTGTTTCCGCCCACAATTTAAGAGCAATTAAAGCATATCAGAAAGCCGGTTTTCGGTATATAGAAACCATACAGGACGAAATCGCCTATTCCGACCGCATTGAGGACTTTTGGATCATGGAATTATCTGCTCGATGAATCGAATTCCCTATTTGTCTTTTACTTTAGCAAGCAGGAAAACTGTACATACAGTTTCCAAAAATGACAAAAACGGTATGACACAAAAAGATGTGTCATACTGTTTTGTGATGAAAATTTTCTTATCTGGTGTTGGCTAAAGCTGACCCGGTTTTATATATTCCTTATCAATCAGTATATAATCAAGCCCATATTTTTTGCACTGCCGCAGATTTTCTTCATTTTCCTGAATTAATGCTTCTTTTTCGGTACATTCTTCAAGACGTGCCTCGATTATATTGGCGTTTAATATAATTTCGCTGAAATGGTTTTCTATATATTCGCGGCTCATTATAAGGCAGATATATTTTATATGTTTCAAGTATTCGCTGCCGAAGTCATTTCTCCAGTCAAATGGTATGTATCCGCCTTCAATAATCAGGTTTTGCCTGTTTTCGGCGGCGGTCTTTATTATCTCACGCGTCACGGGCCAGAGGTAATCGGTCAGCTTATCGTCATCCTCGGGGGTCAGGGAAGTATAGCCGCTTCTTATAAGCCCCATTTTAAGATGATCGAGTGAAAGATACGGATACTTGTATTTTTCGAGCAGCTTTTGGGCCTGGAAGGTTTTGCCGGTATGTGTGGCTCCGGCGATGAGTAAAATCATATGACAGCTCCTTTCAGAGCGATAAGCTCGGCAATTTTCTGCGGGGTTTCGGCAATAAAATCCGCGCCCGCGTCTGTCAGCTCTTTATGGCTGCCGTAGCCGTAAAGCACGCCTATTGAGGCAATGTCGTTTGCTGCGGCACCGTATATATCGAATCTGCGGTCTCCTATCATTACTGCCGAGGATTTATCTTTTATATTCAAAGCGGAAAGCGCAATTGAGATTAGTTCGGTTTTTTCGGTTCGCGCCTCGGTCATTGAAGCACCTGTGATATTTGAAAAATACTGTGAAAGTCCGAAATGGTCGAGGATTTGCACTGCGAATTTTTCAGGCTTGCTGGTAGCCAGTGCGGATTTCCTTCCGGAACCGGATATTTGTTTTAAAAGCTCCGGTATGCCATTGTACACCGTATTCTCAAATATGCCCTTGTCGGAGTAGTATTCGCGGTAGTATTCAACCGCTTTTTTAGCTGTTGAATCATCAAAGCCGTAGAACTCTTTGAAGCTTGAAAGCAGCGGCGGCCCGATAAAACGGTAAAGCTCGCTGCGGTCTTCAACGCTTATGCCGAAACGGCCGAGCGCATACATTACCGAATTTGTGATACCGGGACCGGAATCGGTCAGCGTGCCGTCAAGGTCAAAAAGTATGAAACGGAAATCATTCATGGTTTTCTGCCTCATTATAGGAAAGCATCGGTTTCACATCTGTTTTGCCCTTGATTTTGCGGTCAACATAGTTTTTGGTGACCTTTGTCACAACCGGACAGAGCGAGATAACGCCGATAAGGTTAGGTACAAGCATAAGCCCATTGAAGGTATCTGAAATATCCCAGGCCAGCGAAGAAGTCACAACCGCGCCTGAAATTATCATTAAAACGAACACTACGCGGTAAACCTTTACGCCTTTCTGACCGAAAAGATATTCAACGGCGCGCGAGCCGTACTGGGACCAGCCGAGCACTGTCGTAAAAGCGAAAAGCAGCATAGCTACGGCGATGAAGTATTCGCCGCCTTTTCCGAAAACGTTTTTAAAGGTCTGAGCTACAAGCGTAGCGTCGTTAACACCCTCGGCGGCAAGACCTGTCTCAAGGTCGATATATCCTGAAGAAAGTACGACTATTGCAGTTACGGTGCAGACGACAAAGGTGTCGAAGAAAACCTCGAAAATGCCCCACATTCCCTGTCTGACGGGCTCTTTGACATTTGAGGAGGAATGGACCATTACAGATGAACCGAGACCCGCTTCGTTTGAAAAAACACCGCGTTTAAAGCCTTGGGTTACCACTTCTTTTATAAGTATACCCGCCGCGCCGCCGCCGACAGCTTTTACGCCGAAAGCAAATCTGAAAATCGATGAGAACATAGCACCCACATCGGATATATTCACAAAGAAAACGGCAAGAGCACCGATTATGTAGAATATGGCCATAAAGGGCACTACGCGCTCCGCTACGGCGGCGATACGCTGCAGGCCGCCGAGTATTATAAGCGCGGCTATGATCATAAGCACTATGCCGATTACGATGGATACGATTGAAATTCCGCCTATTTCAGGCCCGACTGCGCTGCCGAAAAAAGCCGATTTAATGTTAAGGGTTATTTTATTTACCTGCCCCATATTGCCTATTCCGAAGGAGGCGAGTATAGCAAAGAGTGAAAAAAGCACCGCTAAAAGCTTTCCGAGGCCTTTGCAGCCGCGTTTTGCGCCGAGACCGTCACGCAGATAGTACATAGGGCCGCCGGCCCATTCGCCTTTTTCGTTGCGGCGGCGGTAGTATATGCCGAGAACATTTTCGGAAAAGTTGGTCATCATTCCGAAAAATGCGGCTACCCACATCCAGAAAACCGCTCCGGGGCCGCCCAGCACTATCGCCGCGGATACGCCGGCTATGTTGCCGGTGCCTATTGTAGCGGCGAGAGCGGTGCACAGCGCCTGAAACTGTGAAATGCTTTTCCTGTCGGTTTTTTTGGTGGCGGAGCTTCCCTTTTTAAATACGCTGCCTATCGTGTTTTTCCACCAGTGCGCGATATGCGAAACCTGAAAAAATTTCGTTAATACGGTAAGCAGAACGCCTGCTCCGAGCAGCAGTATCAGCCCTATTTTCACCCATACAAAATCATTAATCGCGCTGTTTATTTCGCTTAATTTTTCAAAAAAAGTCTCCATAGCTCATACCCTTTCAAATATGTCTAATTATACCATATAACGGCGATATTTCAAGGGTGATTTGAATACAAAAAAGCGGCAGCGCTTTGGCGCTGCCGCAGGACGGATTATTCAATTTCGAGCCGTTTTGAATTTTCGGTGATTTCTTTCTTCTTCGGACAGGTGAGCGTAAGCACACCGTTATCATATTTGGCGGTTATTTTATCAGATTCTATGCCGCTTAAATCAAAGCTCCTGCTGTATGAGCCGTAGGAACGCTCACAGCGGACGTATTTGTTTTTCTTGTCCTTCTGTTCACATTCCGAATGACGTTCGGCGCTTATGGTCAGCCGTCCTCCGCTGATATCGACGTTGATATCCTTTTTGTCGAAGCCGGGAAGATCGGCTTCAAGAATATATGAATCTCCGTTATCCTTTATATCGGTGCGGAATTCAGTGAGGTTGTTGGAAAAATCAGGGAAGAAATCAAGGTTGTTACCGAAAAACTCTTTTTCAAATTCCTCCATCTGTCTAAAAGGATCGTAATACTGCATACGGTTTCTGCGGTTGTTATAGGGTCTTAATTCAAACATATAAAAGCCTCCAAAAAATAATAAAATAATTTGATCAATCCGAGAGCATATAGCGTTTACAGCCGGATTGCGAGGCACTGTAAGCTGTCAGCTCCTAAACATTTTAACCACCCTCTTTTTGTTTACGCTTATATTATAAGTCGGAAAATCGCATATTTCATGACTTATTTGTAAATAAAATATGAATTATTAGCACTTGGATATATAGAGTGCTAATATTAGAAAAAATTGGCCTTAAATCAAAATTTTTTATTGACGTAAAAAAAAAAAAGTAGTATTCTTAAAAACGGATAAAAGCCAAATATATTATAAGGAGGTATTTCAAATGTTCAAATCGGAATATTTGAAGAAGGTTTATGCCGGTGTGGAAGCGAGAAATCCCGGCGAAAAAGAATTTCTGCAGGCGGTCCGTGAAGTGCTTGAGTCTCTTGAGCCTGTTATTGAGGCCAATCCGAAGTATGAGGCGGAGGGAATCCTCGAAAGACTTGTCGAGCCTGAGAGACAGATAATCTTCCGCGTGCCGTGGGTGGACGACAACGGCAAGGTTCATGTCAACCGCGGCTTCAGAGTACAGTTTAATTCGGCCATCGGACCTTATAAGGGCGGTCTCCGTCTTCATCCGTCGGTCAATGCGTCGGTTATTAAGTTCCTAGGCTTTGAACAGATATTCAAGAACAGCCTTACCGGTCTTCCGATAGGCGGCGGCAAGGGCGGTTCGGACTTTGACCCCAAGGGTAAGTCTGACCGTGAGGTTATGCGTTTCTGCCAGAGCTTTATGACCGAGCTTTCAAAGCATATCGGCGCCGATACCGACGTGCCTGCCGGTGATATCGGAACAGGCGCCAGAGAAATAGGTTTTATGTTCGGTCAGTACAAGAGACTGCAAAATGAATTTACCGGCGTGCTTACCGGAAAGGGTCTTACATACGGCGGCTCGCTTGCCCGTACGGAGGCTACCGGCTACGGAGTCTGCTATTATACGGAAGAAATGCTCAAATGCATGAAGAACGATTCCTTCAAGGGCAAGACGGTGGTTATCTCCGGTTCGGGCAATGTGGCTATTTACGCTACCGAAAAGGCAACTCAGCTCGGCGGTAAGGTGGTAGCTCTTTCGGATTCCAACGGTTATATATATGATCCGAACGGCATCAATCTTGCGGTTGTAAAGCAGATCAAGGAAGTAGAGCGCGGAAGAATCAAGGAATATACCGAGCGTGTCAGCGGCGCCGAGTATCATGAGGGCTGCAGCGGAATCTGGACTATTAAGTGCGATATTGCGCTTCCCTGCGCTACCCAGAATGAAATTGACGAGGCTTCTGCCAAGGCGCTTGTTGCCAACGGCGTAACGGCGGTTGCAGAGGGCGCGAATATGCCTTCTACCCCCGAGGCTATCGCGGTGTTCCAGAATGCCGGAGTTCTTTTCGGACCGGCCAAGGCCGCAAACGCCGGCGGTGTTGCTACCTCGGCGCTTGAGATGAGCCAGAATTCGATGCGTTACAGCTGGACCTTTGAAGAGGTAGACGCTAAGCTTAAGGATATAATGGTCAATATTTTCCACAATTCTTATGATGCCGCCAAGAAGTACGGTATGGAGGGCAATCTTCTTGCCGGTGCCAATATCGCCGGTTTTGAAAAGGTTGCGGACTCTATGCTGGCACAGGGTATCGCTTATTAATATAACGATTAAAGGACTGTCCGATTTGTTCGGACGGTCCTTTTTGTTATTGAAGCACGGTTGATTATATGTTATAATCAAAAAAGCTTGGAGGGATTTTATGCCGTGTGAAAGGGTATATGTCGGAATGAGCGGAGGGGTAGATTCCTCGGTGGCGGCGGCTGTGCTTGCGGAGAGCGGGTTTGAGACAACCGGCGTTACGCTCAGTCTTTCCGGAGATAGCGGAGCAAATGAAACAGACGCCGCCGAAGTATGCAAAAGGCTTGGAATAGATCATCGCGTAATAGACTTAAAGAAAGACTTTAAAACCGAAGTAATAGAAAACTTCATTTCGGAATACGCCGCGGGCAGAACGCCTAATCCATGCATAGTCTGCAACCGCCGCATAAAGTTCGGAAAAATGCTTGAAGCCGCGGAGCAGGACGGGGCGGCCAAAATCGCTACCGGGCATTACGCCGTTATTAAAAAATCGGGAGACAGATATCTGCTCTGCCGCGCGGCGGACTCTTCAAAGGACCAGACTTATGTGCTTTACGGTCTTACCCAATATCAGCTTGCTCATACGCTTTTTCCGCTGGGAGGCTGTACAAAGCCGCAGGTAAGGGAGCTTGCCGCGGAATACGGCTTTATAAATGCCGAAAGGCCGGACAGTCAGGATATCTGCTTTGTGCCTGACGGCGACTATGCCGCTTTTATTGAAAGGTTTTCCGGAAGCAGCTTTCCTGAGGGGGATTTCACCGACCTGTCCGGCAGAAAGCTTGGCCGGCATAAAGGTCTTATCTGTTATACGGTAGGACAGCGAAAGGGGCTTGGAATCGCCCTCGGAAGGCCCTGCTTTGTGATTGAAAAGGATGCGGAAAATAACCGGGTGATAATAGGAGAGGAATCGGAGCTGTTTTTTAAGCGTGTGCTGGTGGATAATCTTAATTTTATACCGTTCGACTGTCTGGATAAACCGATGAAGGTGACAGGCAAGCTTAGATACCGGCATACCGAACAGCCGGCGGTTATATATCCCGACAGCGATGACAGGCTGATCGTTGAATTCGATGAACCGCAGAGAGCGCCGAGCCCCGGACAGGCGGCGGTCTTTTATGACGGCGATATTGTCATCGGCGGAGGAACTATTGTGAAAGGAATCGACTGATATGGATATAAATAAGGTTATAAAAAATCTTGAGGCGAATAATATGAAAGCGTACTATGCGGAGGATAAAAACGAGGTGTGCCGCATTGTAAAGGATATGCTTTTTGACGGCTGTGTTATAACCTCCGGCGGATCGGTTTCGCTTGCCGAAAGCGGTGTTTCGGATATTATAAATTTTCCGGAATACCGTTTTTACGACCGCACAAGACCCGGAATAACCGAGGAGGAAAAGCTTGAAGCGTTTAAAGCGGCGGTGGGCTGTGACTTTTTCTTTTGCTCTGCCAACGCGCTGACCGAAGACGGCGAGCTTATAAATGTCGACGGACGTGCCAACCGCATAAGCTTTATATGCTTCGGGCCCAAAAATGTCGTTATGATAGTAGGGATAAATAAAATAGTTAAAAACATAGAAGAGGGATTTCTGAGGGTCAAGCGCATTGCGGCTCCGCTTAACGCCGAACGCCTTGACTGTGCCACTCCCTGCCGCAGGCTCGGTCACTGCATAGCGCTGGAAAACAATCCGTTGCCGAAGCTTACCGACGGCTGTAAAAGCCCGGAACGCATATGCAGGGATTATCTTGTCAGCGGCAGTCAGCTCGTAAAGGACCGCATAAAAGTGATAATCTGCGGCGAGAAACTCGGGTATTAATTAAAATCGGACGGCATATCTTTCTATATAGACATATATAGAGAGGTGTGCCGTTTTGAAAAGAATAATAGTTTTTATACTTATAATGGCGCTGGCTTGTTCAGTGCCGGTTAACGCCGCCGACGGCTCGGTAACGGTTTCGAGCGAATGCGATATTTCCGATATTGATGTGCCGCTCGATAATACTGCCGTAAATGCCGCGATAGGCCAGACACTCGATATAAAGGCGAAGTCCGCAGTATTGATGGAGCCTAACACCGGCAAGGTGCTTTACGAATCAAACGCCGACGAAAAACTGTCGCCTGCCTCGATTACAAAAATTATGTCTCTGCTTCTTGTTATGGAGGCGCTTGACCGCGGGGATATTACGCTTGAAACGGTAGTTACCGCCAGCGAGCATGCCTGCAGCATGGGAGGCTCGCAGATATGGCTTGAGCCGGGAGAGACTATGACGGTCGATGAGCTTTTAAAGGCGGCGGTAATAGCTTCGGCAAACGACGCATGCGTGGCTTTGGGCGAGCAGATAGCCGGCAGTGAGGAAGGCTTTGTCGCTATGATGAACGAGCGCGCAAAGGAGCTCGGCATGACAAATACCAATTTTGTCAACTGTACGGGGCTTGACGCCGAGGGACACCTGACGTCGGCATATGATGTGGCGGTAATGTCGAGCGAGCTTATCAAGCACGATACGATAAAGAATTATTCGACTGTCTGGATGGATACCCTGCGCGGCGGGAAGAGCGAGCTTGTAAACACAAACAGGCTGGTGCGTTTTTACGAGGGAGCTACCGGTCTTAAAACCGGCACTACCGCAACCGCAAAGTACTGTCTGGCTGCGACCGCGGAGCGTAACGGCCTTGAGCTTGTCGCTGTGGTGATGGCGGGCGAGACGACCAACGACCGCTTTAACGGGGCAAAAAAGCTTTTGGATTACGGCTTTGCCAATTATAATTTTTCGGCGGTTGACGCAGGGCTTAAAAGCGGCCTTACCGTAAATGTTGAAAAGGGCACGGAAAAGAAAATTCCGGTAAAGGCGGAAAAGACCCTGAACGTACTGCTGCCTAAATCCACCTCAGGCAATATCGAGCGCAAGGTTGCGCTTGATGGGACCGTAAAGGCGCCGGTAAAGGAGGGCGATGTAGTGGGCACGGTAGATGTTTATATCGGCGAGGAGCAGCTCGGCACTATTCCGATAGTCGCGACCGCGGATTCCGAAAGGCTTTCGTTCGGCATAACCCTCGGCTGGATTTTAAAGGGATTATTTAGATTATGAAAACTTTTAATGAATATAAGCATTTCGACTTGAAAAAAACGGCGGTATATTGTAAAATATAATAAAGTAAAAATAAAACGGATTCAGGGGATATAAAATGTCAGTTAAATTCAATTATTCCTATGCGAAAAGTTTTCTGCGCGAAAATGACCTTAAAGGTCTTGAAGCGCAGGTGACCGCGGCACATGATGTTATTAACGGCAAATCCGGTCTCGGCAACGATTTTCTCGGCTGGGTAAATCTTCCGGAGGATTACGACAGGGAAGAATTTGCACGTATTAAGGCGGCGGCCGCAAAAATAAGAAAAGATACCGATATACTTATAGTCATCGGCATCGGCGGCTCGTATCTCGGCGCACGTGCCGCGATAGAGTTTCTTAAAGGGCCGTATTACAATTCCCTGCGCGACGGCGCACCGGAAATCTATTTCGCCGGTAACAGCATAAGCGGCGCATATCTTGCCGATATTGTAAAGCTGTGCGAGGGCAAACGCGTTTCGGTCAATATCATTTCCAAATCGGGCACCACTACCGAGCCGGCTGTGGCTTTCAGGGTGCTGCGCAAATATCTTGAAGAGCGGTACGGTGAAAAGGAGGCAGCCGAACGCATTTACTGCACTACGGATAAGGCACGAGGAACTCTTAAAAAGCTGGCGGATGAAAAAGGTTATGAATGCTTTGTGGTTCCGGACGATGTAGGAGGAAGATTTTCCGTGCTGACGGCTGTCGGTCTTCTTCCGATCGCGGCGGCGGGCGCCGATATAGATAAGCTTATGGCCGGAGCAGCGTCGGCATCCCATGAATACAATGAGCCTGATATGTATAAAAACGACTGTTACATTTATGCTGCGCTGCGCAACGCTTTTTATCGCAAAGGCAAATCGGTTGAGCTGCTGGTGAGCTATGAGCCCCGCTTTACAATGATGGCGGAGTGGTTCAAGCAGCTGTTCGGCGAGAGCGAGGGCAAGGACAGCAAGGGCCTTTTCCCGGCGTCGGTAACCTTTTCGACCGATCTCCATTCAATGGGCCAGTTTATTCAGGACGGCAGCCGGGTTATGTTTGAAACCGTAGTTACTTTTTCGGAAAGTGACAAGGATATTGTAATAGAGTCTGAGGAAGACGACGGGGACGGGCTTAATTTCCTTGCGGGAAAGACAATGAGCTTTGTAAATTCCAAGGCGTTCGAGGGTACCGTGCTTGCGCATACAGACGGCGGAGTGCCTAACCTCGTTATAAATGTCGACCGTCCGGACGAGGAAAATCTCGGCAGGCTTATCTATTTCTTTGAAAAGGCCTGCGCGGTTTCCGGCTATCTGCTCGGAGTGAACCCGTTCGATCAGCCGGGAGTGGAAAGCTACAAGAAGAATATGTTCGCGCTGCTCGGGAAACCGGGTTATGAGGCTCAGAAGGCTGAGCTTGAGGCGCGACTCAACGGATAAAGATAATAACTGCCCACGGGCAGTGAAATAAAAAAGGAGCTGGTATAAATGATAAAACTCATTATCGGGAAAAAAGGTTCGGGTAAAACAAAGAAGCTGGTTGATATGGTAAACAGCGCCGCTGAAACCAGTCTCGGCAATGTTGTATGCATTGAAAAAGGCGATACTTTGACCTATTCTGTTACACATAAGGCAAGACTCATCGACGCAGAAAGCTACGGCATTTCAGGCTACGGTGAATATTTCGGAATGGTGGCCGGTATTAAGGCGGGCAATCATGATGTTACGCATATTTTCGGCGATGCCACGCTTCGCATAGGCGAGCGTGATTTTGACGCTCTCGCCGCATTTTTGAAGAGGATTTCCGAAATTTCCGATGTTGAGTTCATCTTCACGATTTCTGCCGATAAGGAAGAGCTCCCCAAAAAGATTTTTGATTTTGCTGAGGCCTGCTGATGATCGGGTCTGTCGGGCGGCTTTTGCCGCCCGATTTTTTAAAAAAGAAATTCTTGACAAAGACAGTTAAAAAATATATAATAGTCTTTGTGACGATAGAGGTGGAAGTATGATTATTGATTTAAAGCGTATTTTTGCCAATGATGATGCTTCAATGCCGATAGACCGTTCGCTGGATATGAGTTCGGTAGAATTTTCGGGCGTGTTTCCGCTCAAAAAGCCCGTTAAAATGACCGGCTCGGTTTTCAGCAGGGCCAGTATCGTGAGGCTGAGCGCGAAGCTTTCTTATACATATGAGGCTTCGTGTGACCGCTGCGGCGCAGACGCTGCCCGCTCATATACGGTTGATGTCGAAAAAATGCTTGCCGCATCCTTGGAGGGTGAGGAGAACGACGACATTATCCTTGTTCCGGATATGAAGCTTGATTTGGATGAGCTTATTTATACCGAGACTATAGTCAGCATTCCGACAAAGCATTTGTGCCGGGAAGACTGCAGGGGTATATGCGCGAAATGCGGGAAAAACCTCAATGAAGGCAAATGCAGCTGCCCGGAGAAGGAGACTGACCCGCGGCTTGCGGCGCTTGCCGAGCTACTGAATAACTGATATTTTTTTATTCTGCTTAAGGAGGTGCTGAAATGGCAGTACCAAAGAGAAAGACTTCAAAGGCAAGACGAGACAAAAGGAGAAACAACGTTTGGAAACTCAACGCTCCGACTTTAGTGAGATGCTCTAACTGCGGCGAATATAAGCGTCCGCACAGGCTCTGCTCTGCCTGCGGCCACTATGACGGGCGCGAGGTAGTAAAAGTCGGCGAGTAATTCGTCTTTCGGGCCGGCGGGAATATTTCCGTCAGCCTTTAACCTTGTATCTTGTGGCAGAGGGGGCAGATGTACCTCCTCTGCTTTTTTTGAATATCGGAGGTGAGTATATGTCTGT
>USHL01000009.1 GCA_900554525.1 uncultured Oscillospiraceae bacterium
TGTAGGGAACGCCGACCTGACGGGCGAGCAGGATGTGCTCGCGGGTCTGAGCCATCGGGCCGTCGGTAGCAGCGATAACCAGGATAGCGCCGTCCATCTGAGCGGCACCGGTGATCATGTTCTTAACATAGTCGGCGTGGCCGGGGCAGTCAACGTGAGCATAGTGACGCGCATCGGTCTCATACTCAACGTGAGCGGTGTTGATGGTTATACCGCGCTCTCTTTCCTCAGGAGCCTTATCGATGTTTGCATAATCCTCAAACTGTGCCTGTCCCTTAAGGGAGAGGTACTTTGTGATAGCTGCTGTCAAAGTGGTCTTACCATGGTCAACGTGGCCGATGGTACCAATGTTTACGTGGGGTTTGCTGCGTTCAAATTTTGCCTTTGCCATTGTATATTTTCCTCCTTAGATTTTGAGTTAGGCTATGGATATATTCTACCAAATAATTATCCAAATATCAAGTATTATTTAGTCTTTCTTGGCGCGGGACGAGATAATCTTTTCGGCAATGCTCTTCGGCACTTCCTTATACCCGTCGGGCTCCATTACATACTGACCGCGTCCCTGAGTCTTGGAGCGCAGGTCTGTGGCGTAGCCGAACATATCGCCGAGCGGCACGCGTGCGTTGATCTGCTTGACACCCGAGCGGTCTTCAAAGCCCTGGATCTCGCCGCGGCGGGAGTTGAGGTCGCCGATAACGTCGCCCATATACTCCTCCGGTACGATGACCGTGACCTTCATGATCGGCTCCAAAAGCAGCGGATCAGCCAGACGGCAGGCCTCCTTAAAGGCCATGGAGCCGGCGATCTTAAACGCCATTTCGGAAGAGTCGACCTCGTGATACGAGCCGTCGTAAAGGGTTACCTTTACATCGACTACCGGGTAGCCTGCCAGCACGCCGGCCTGCAGGGCGCCGCGTATACCGGCGTCGACCGCGGGAATGAATTCCTTCGGAATGGTACCGCCCGTAACGGAATTGATAAACTCGTAGCCCTTGCCGGTTTCGTTGGGCTCGACGATGATCTTGACATGACCGTACTGACCCGAACCGCCCGACTGGCGCTTATATTTGGTTTCGTGGTCGACCTTCTTGCGGATGCTCTCTTTATAGGCAACCTGCGGTGCGCCGACGTTGGCCTCAACCTTGAATTCGCGCAGAAGTCTGTCGACGATGATTTCGAGGTGCAGTTCACCCATACCGGCGATGATGGTCTGTCCGGTTTCCTCGTCGGTGTAGGCCTTGAAGGTCGGATCCTCCTCGGCCAGCTTTGCAAGCGCGAGACCCATCTTCTCCTGACCGGCCTTGGTCTTGGGCTCGATAGCCACGCGGATAACCGGCTCGGGGAAGTTCATGGATTCAAGTATGACCGGGTGCTTTTCATCGCAGAGCGTGTCGCCGGTGGTGGTATTTTTGAGACCGACCGCGGCGGCAATATCACCCGCATAGCAGGTTTCGATATCCTCGCGGTGATTGGCGTGCATCTGCAGGATGCGGCCCATACGCTCCTTGTTCTGCTTTACCGAGTTGTAAACGCCCGAGCCCGCGTCAACGGTGCCCGAATAAACGCGGAAGAAGCAAATCTTTCCTACAAACGGGTCGGTCGCGATCTTGAAGGCAAGCGCCGAAAACGGCTCGGTATCGGAGGAATGTCTTACCTCCTCCTCGCCGGTGTCGGGGTTAACGCCCTTGATGGCGGGAACATCGGTCGGAGCCGGCATATAGTCGACAATAGCATCGAGGAGGGGCTGCACGCCCTTGTTGCGGTAGGAAGTACCGCAGCAGATCGGAACCATGCTGTTTTCGATGGTCGATTTGCGGATAATCTTCTTTATCTGCTCGACCGACGGCTCCTCACCCTCGAAATACTTCTCCATCAGCTCCTCGTCCTGCTCGACGACGTGCTCGATGAGCTCGGTGCGGTATTTGTTGGCAAGCTCGAGCATATCCTCGGGGATAGGCTCCTTTCTTACGTCCTTGCCGACATCGTCGTAATAGACCTCGGCCTCCATATTGACGAGGTCGATAATGCCCTTAAAGCTGTCCTCACAGCCGATGGGCAGCTGGATCGGAACGCCGTTGCAGTTGAAGCGCTCCTTAATCATATCCAGAACGTGATAAAAGTCCGCGCCCATAATATCCATTTTGTTTACGTATATCATACGCGGAACGCGGTATTCGTCAGCCTGTCTCCAAACGGTTTCAGACTGCGGCTCAACGCCTCCCTTAGCGCAGAGGACGGTAACCGAACCGTCAAGCACGCGCAGCGAACGCTGGACCTCAACGGTGAAGTCCACGTGTCCGGGAGTGTCGATAATATTGATACGATGGTCCTTCCAGAAGCAGGTCGTAGCGGCGGAGGTAATGGTTATACCTCTTTCCTTTTCCTGCTCCATCCAGTCCATAGTTGACGCACCGTCGTGAGTTTCACCCATCTTGCGGTTAACACCGGTGTAGAAAAGGATACGCTCAGTTGTGGTAGTTTTACCGGCGTCAATATGTGCCATTATACCAATATTTCTTGTCATTTCAAGAGATACTTTTCTCGGCATATAAAACTCCTTCTGCCGCTCTCGGCGGCTGATTTGACGGCTGCCCCGCCTGCCGGGCTCCCGTAAACGGAGCGCCCGTATACCAGACGGCAGCGGCAAGCCGTTTTAAACTACCATCTGTAATGAGCAAACGCACGGTTTGCCTCCGCCATCTTGTGAGTATCCTCACGCTTCTTGGCGGCGCCTCCCATGCCGTTGACGGCGTCCAGAATCTCACCCGCGAGACGCTCGCGCATGGTTCTTTCTGAGCGCGTGCGGCTGTAAGCGGTGAGCCAGCGCAGACCCAGGGTCTGCTTTCTTTCGGCACGGACCTCAAACGGTACCTGATAGGTCGCGCCGCCCTTGCGGACAGCCTTGACCTCAAGCTGCGGCATAACGTTTTCCATAGCCTGTTCAAATACCTCAAGCGGGTCCTTGCCCGTTTTTTCACTGATGATGTCGAAAGCGCCGTATACAATCTTCTGCGCAACGCCCTTTTTACCGTCAAGCATAATATTGTTGATAAGGCGTGTTACCTTTTTGGAATTGTATACCGGATCCGGCAGTACGTCGCGTTTTGCGACAAAGCCTCTTCTTGGCACTTTACTTCCCTCCTTCATAGTAATGATATCATAGGTACTCGAGTGACCTCACCCGCGGCACCAAGCAAAGGCGTCAATATATATAAACGCCGCTGCTTGTGTAATGCAGCGAAGAAAAAAGTCCTTAGTTTGCACCTGCTTTGGGACGCTTTGCACCGTATTTGGAACGGGACTGCATCCTCTTTGCGACGCCCTGTGTATCGAGCGTTCCGCGCACGATATGGTAACGCACGCCGGGGATGTCCTTAACACGTCCGCCGCGGATAAGCACCACGCTGTGCTCCTGAAGATTATGGCCGATACCCGGGATATAGGCCGTCACCTCAAGACCGTTGGAAAGACGTACTCTGGCGATTTTTCTGAGCGCCGAGTTCGGCTTTTTCGGTGTGGTCGTCTTAACAGCGGTGCAGACGCCGCGCTTCTGCGGAGAGTCGTTGTCGGTGGGTCTGCGCTTCATCGAGTTATAACCCTTCAAGAGCGCCGGAGCCTTGGCCTTCTTCTCTACCGTTTCACGGCCGTTGCGGACCAACTGGTTAAACGTAGGCACTGTTACACCTCCCTGTTTTTCAAGATTTGCTGCGGAAAATAAAGACAATTCCGCATACTAAATTAGTATAGCACGCATTTCAGCGCTTGTCAACATTTTTTTGCAGCGGAGCCGCGCCTGAAACGCCGCCCGCAAATACGCCCCCGCTCCTTAAAAAGGAGCGGGGGCGGTATGCTTTTCATAAAGTACCCTTGCTCAAAGGGCAATTTTAAATTAACCGAAAAATCCTCTGCGCTTTATTCCGTCTCAGAGCTGTCTTGCGGCAGGGGCTCAAAAAGGCCCTTGAGATAGTCAAGCTCTATTTCCTCGGGAAGATAGGTCAGGGCGATGCAGAGCATATAGTTTTCGTCGACCTTGCGCACCAGCGTGCACTGCCGCACCGTAACGTCGTTTTCGTTGACCGTCTCCCAGACCGCGGAATAATACTCCTCGCCGCAGAACTCGGCCGTTCCCTCGGAAATGCTTTTATAGGCGTTTGAGGTCTCGGCTTCCTCCTGAAGAATGTCTGAATATTCCTCCGGCGTATAGAGCGAGCCGCCGACGGTGGCGCTCATATTCTCGTACATTATAATGATATTTGAGCCGGTTGCCGAATCCATAAGCATCGCGTCGTAAATGGTTTTCTGCAGCGAAAGCTCGGCCTGCCGCCTTTCATCATCGTCCTCGTAGTCCTCGGGATTAAGCTCCATAAGCTCCAGCAGCTCGTCTTCCGAAGAATATTCCCACCCATCGGGCGCGTTGAGCTTAAGCCCCGAAAATTCGCTCTCGTAAACACTGCCGTTCACCGTTCCGCAGATAAAGGCCTTATCCTGCTCGGTGGTGTTTCTGAGATTAAAGCAGCCCGCCAGATTAAAAATTCCGAGCGCCGCCAGCAGTACGGCCGCCATGCGTTTTAACATAATAAACTCTCCTCTTGTATGATATATATAAATTATAAATGCAAACGCAAAATTTGTCAAGCAATCGGACAGTTAAGTTTATTTTTTCCAACGGATATAAAAATCCCGCCGTAAAAAACGGCGGGAACGCTTAATATTTTAAAAACAGCCGCCTACAGCCCGATATACGGCGCGGGATTTTTACGGACGCCGTTCACAATGACCTCAAAATGCAGGTGGTTGCCGCTGGAATTTCCGGTCGAGCCGACAAGACCGAGCTGGTCGCCCTGCGCCACGGTCTGCCCCGCTTTAACGCTCAGCGCGCTTTGGTGGGCATAGCGGGTTTTGATGCCGTTGCCATGGTCGACCACAACGCTGTAGCCGTAATCGCCGTCCCATCCGGCCGAAACGACCTTTCCGGCGGCAACCGCGAATATCGGCGTGCCCTTATTTGCGGCGAGATCCATTCCCTTATGCCCGCGTCCGTCGCCCCAGTAAGAGGTAATCGTAAAGCTTCCGCGGTTAAGCGGCAGTATAAAGCCCGCCGACTGCGCCGCGGCGCGCTGGGTCTGGGTCACCACGGGTATCGCCGTGCCGACGGTGGTGACCTCTTCTACCGGAGCCTTGACCGTCTCGAGAGACAGCTCGCTGCGGGAAACCTCCTTGCCGTTTACAAGCTCAATGCTTTCGGTTTTGCGGTTTATGCCGTTCTGACCGGCAGTAGTAACGGCGGAATATCCCTTTTCCTTTTCGGCGGATTTTACGGTCTTTTTACCGAACGGGACCTCAATATCGGTGGTCACCACCGCGACTGTCTTAACCGGCAGCGCGTCTATGACCGACTTGACCGTCTCTAACGAATCGGTTTCGCTTTTAAGGTAATAGCCCTCTTCGACCTCGACCTCGTCGGCAAACTCTGAGGTATTCTCCGCCCCTTCGATGTTGAAGCGCTGACGGCTTGTCTCTAAATAAGCGGTAATCTCGCCCGATTCCACCGTCGCCACACGCTCGCCGTTGACGACCAGCGCCGACGCACTGACTATTTCCTCGGTATTTTCAATTATGGCCTTGGCCACCGCGGGAGCGGTGTCGAGCCGGTCGCTTACCGTAAGCGTAAGGGAAAGCTCGGGCTTCTCTATCGCCTTGGCGGCGGAGCGGCTTTCAACCCTGCCGACCGCGATTTCCTTGGCGTCCTCAAAGACCGCCTCGTTCTTGACCGTAGCAATAAACGCGCCGGCGTAGTTGACCTTAAAGCCGAGGGTCAGCCCCGCGGCGACGATGCTGACGCCTACCGCCAGCATACCGGCCAGCGCCAGCGATCCGACGCGGGCGGGAAGACGGTGGCGCAGAATAAAGCTGACGCCTTTTTTTATAAAATTGTATTTCAACAGTCCGTTCTTTATAATCTCTTTGATGAATTTCCAGTAAGGAAAGCGGTGTCACTTCTTTCAAAGGTTACAATTTGTAATAACTACATACGATATTATAACAAAACGGTTACAAAATTGCAACCTTTTTTGTAATCTTTTTTTGAATAATTTCTGGAAATCCCCGCAAACCCGCATGAACAGCGGGTTTGCAATGTAAAAATTTTTTTATTAAGCCTGCGCATATATAAAAAAGCAGAGAGCTTCCTCCCTGCTTTTTATAATTAAAACATCGAAATCTGGTTGGTGTCGGGCAGATCGTTCATAGCCCCGAGGTCTGCGAGGTTCTGAATAATAGTCTTCGAAACCCCTGCCTCTATCTGGAAATCCTCGCGCGAAACGAAATTCCCCTTCTGCGCGGCTTCATATATAGAGTACGCCGCCTTTTCGCCGACCCCTCCGAGCGCCCCGAAGGGCAGCCGCATTCTGCCGTTTTCGGGCAGATACTTCATCGCGTGCGACTTTGTAATATCAATCGGCAGAACCTCTATCCCGCGCGACATCATCTCGTTGAAGATGAGCATGGTCTCGTAAACGTCCAGCTCCTTTTTGCTGGCCTCGCGCCCCTTTGCCTTGATATCCCGCAGATAGCGCCGCACGGCCTCCTGCCCCTGAATAACGGTCGGCACGTCGACGTCCTCCGGCCGCGCCGTGAAATAGGCGCAGTAAAACTCAAGCGGGCGGTGCACCTTGTACCAGGCAAGCCTCAGCGCCGAAATGACATACGCCGCCGCGTGGGCCTTCGGGAACATATACTTTATCTTGTGACAGCTTTCAATATACCATTCGGGCACGCCGTGGTCGCGCATATCCTGCTCCATTGCGCCCCACTCCTCGGCCGAGACCTTGCCCTTGGCGACCAGCCCCTTACGCACCGTTTCGGTGATTTTAAAGGCGCGGCCCTCTTCCAGACCCTTGTGTATAAGGTATACCATTATATTGTCACGTGTTCCGATAACCTCCGAAATCGTGCAGACTCCGCTGTCTATCAGATCCTTGGCGTTGCCGAGCCAGACGTCGGTGCCGTGTGAAAGCCCAGAAATCTGCAAAAGGTCGGAAAAGTTTTTCGGCTTGCAGTCAATCAGCATTTCGCGGACAAACTTTGTGCCGAACTCGGGCAGACAGTAGGTTCCGGTTCGGGAGTCTATGTCCTCCGGGGTAACCCCCAGCGCCTCGGTCGAAACGAAGAGGCTGTACACCTCCGGGTCGGACATCGAAACCTCGCTTACCGGTATGCCGGTATACTCCTCTAAATATTTATATGTAGTCGGCACCACATGCCCCAGCTCGTCCAGCTTTAAAATGGTATCGTGTATTGAGTGGAAGTCAAAATGCGTGGTGATAATATCCGAATTAACGTCGTCCGCCGGGTGCTGAACCGGGCAGAAGTCGTATATCGTATTGGTGCGCGGCACGACTATCATACCCGCCGGGTGCTGGCCGGTGGTCTGCTTTATCTTGGCCTTTTCCACAAGCGAGGCCAGACGGTTCAGCTCGGCGTTGCTCAGCGTTATGCCCTTTTTCTCGGCATAGGCCTTGGCAAAGCCGAAGGCCGTCTTTTCGGCGACCGTCGAAATCGTCCCCGCCTTGAAAACGTTTTCCCGCCCGAACAGCGTTTCGGTGTATTTCTGCACCTCGTTCTGCACCTCGTCCGAGAAATTAAGGTCGATATCGGGCACCTTGTCGCCCTTAAAGCCCAGAAACGTCTCGAACGGGATATCGTGACCATCGCGGTTATACTCTGCGCCGCAGACGGGGCATTTCTTTTCGGGCAGATCGAAGCCGGAGCCGACCTCGCCCTTTAAGAAAAACTCGCTGTGGCGGCATTTCGGGCAGACATAGTGCGGCGGGAGCGGGTTGACCTCCGAGATTCCCGCCATCGTTGCGGCAAACGACGAGCCGACCGACCCACGCGAGCCGACCAGATACCCATGCTCCTCGCTGTATGCCACCAGCTTCTGCGCCGTGACGTACATTATTGAAAACCCGTTGTTGATAATCGAGTCAAGCTCTTTTTTAAGCCGCTTTTCGACCACCTCCGGCAGCTCGTCCCCGTAAAGGTCATGCGCCCTGCCCCAGCAGATGTCGCGCAGCATATCGTCCGAGCCCTCGATTATCGGCGGATAGTTGCCCTCCGGCACCGGAATGACGTCGCCGTCTATCATATCGGCGATTTTGTTCGGGTTGTCGATGACAAACTCCTTCGCCCGCTCCCCGAAATAGTCGAAGTCGGCCAGCATCTCATCGGTGGTTTTAAGGTAAAGCGGCGCCTGATTGTCGAAATCGTCAAAGCCCTGCCCCGCCATAAGTATCTTGCGGATTATGTCGTCGCTCTTTTTCAGGAAATGCACGTCGCCCGTCGCCACGACCGGCTTGCCCAGCTCGTCGCCGAGCTCCACCACCTTGCGGTTGAAGTCCTTTATGACCTCCTCGCCCGTCACCTTTTTAAAGCGGTTGGGGGTTACCTCGCCGGTCTTTTTGTCCTTTTTATCGGGCAGCGCGGATTCCCTTACCATAAAGGCGTTGTTGCCTATCGGCTGTATTTCCAAATAATCGTAATAAGAGGCGATGCGTACAAGCTCGTCATGCGGCTTTTCGTCCACTATCGCGCGGTAAAGCTCGCCCTGCTCGCAGGCGGAGCCTAAAATAAGCCCCTCCCGCAGTTCGTCCAGCCTGCTTCTGAGGGTCAGCGGCCTGCCCTTGAAATTTTCAAGATGCGCGGAAGAAACCAGCTTGTAAAGATTTTTAAGCCCTGTAAGGTTTTTCACCAGAATTATCTGATGATACCTCATTTTGGCAAGCTGCTTGGCGTTAAGCCCCGTAATATCGTTGGTAACGTCGTCGACAAAATAAGCCTCGACGCCGTATATAACCTTGAAATCGCCGCCCGCCTTGCGTATCGCCTTGACCTCGCCCGCCGCCGCGGGATAGGCCTGCACCACGCCGTGGTCGGTAATGGCAACGGCCCTGTGCCCCCATTCATAGGCCTGCCGCACAATGGAATCGGCGGAGGACACCGCGTCCTTTGCCGACATATTGGTGTGGCAGTGCAGCTCGACCCTTTTTTCGCCCTCATGCGAGTCGGTTTCGGTGTACTTCTGCAAAAGCGCCATCGCCTTCGGGCGCACCGTAAATTCCTTTTTGTAATTATCAAATTCGTAGGTGCCGTTGACTAAAATCAGCGCGCCGTCCCTGACGGGCGCCACCTCGCCCATACGTTCGGGATCAATGAACATAGCCGCGTAGAGCGAGTTGGTGTAATCGCTGAAGGAAAAGGAAAGGATATTCCTCTCGCCGCGGCGGGTGTTGATGGTCCGCACCTCGGTGCTGAAGACCTCGCCCCAGCAGCAGACCTCCGGGCCTTTGGCGGCTCCGCCGTAGGCGGCCGCCTCGTCCGGGTCGCCCAGCTGTGAAATTTCGAGCATGCTTTTCACATTGGTATCTATGCGCCTGCCGTAAAAAAGCTTGGGATTGTCAAGGTAGCAGACTCCGTTTTCCGGGCGCTCCGAGCGCTTTTCAAACTTGATTTCGGTTTTGGGCGCGGCCGCTTTCTCTGATTTTTTCGGAGCCTGTCCTGTCCTGCCCTGCGCGCCCGGCTGTGCCGATGTGCCGCCAAACGGTAACCCGCCGTTACCGTCCGCCGTATTTACAGCAGCCCCCGCGCCGGCCGCATATTCCTCACGCGGCCCGTGTTCCCCGTCGGGAGTCAAAATATCCACCGTTTCAAGCTGACCCGCGAAGGAAAGCGATATCTCCAGCCCGAAGCGCTCCTTAACCGCGGCGCAGAACAGCTTTTCAAAGCCGCCCGCGGCAATGGCGGCAAAGCCTCCGTACCTCAGGGTTATTTCAACATTTCCGTCTGATATAGCATATTCCGCGCCGTTGAAATAGCCGTTGAAAACGGGGTTTTTAAGCTTCAGCTCCGCCGCGATATCGGCGCAGGCGGCGGAGGAAAACGCGTCGGAGGAAAAAACCGCCGAGACAGTGCATAAGACAAGCCGAAGAATATTTTTCAGCTCATCCTGCAATGCGAGCATGTCCGCTCTGCTTATGTATTCCGCCGAATAAAGACCGAGCTTTAAGGCGCGCTCCTCTACGTCAAGCTCGCAGTGTGTGACCTCGGCCTTTCCCGCGGCTTTTTTTAATTCATCTGTCAGATAACCGTCAAAGACCTCCGACAATAATGGTTTCACTTTAAATTACACTCCGTTTTTTTAATATGCGGCTCTTCCTGCGAAACTCAGGCTCCCGCAAATCCGCGCCGCTTTTTTAGTCTGCGGCTCTCTCCGCGAAACTCAGGCTCCCGCAAATCCGTGCCGCTTTTTTAGTCTGCGGCTTTTTTTAGTTTGCGGCTCTCTCTGCAAAGCTCAAGCCCTTGCAAACCGGTGCCGCTTTTTAGGGACGGCTACTTGTGCAAAGCTCAAGCCCCTGCAAATCCAGGCCGCTTTTTTAGTTTGCGGCTCTTCCTGCGAAACTCAAGCCCCCGCAAACCCGTGCCGCTAAAGCTTCTCGACTTCCTCCAAAAGCGCGTCCAGAAGCGCCTCCTCCGGCAGCTTTTTTACAATTTCACCCTTTTTGAAAAGCACGCCGCAGCCGTCTCCTCCCGCGATGCCGACGTCAGCCTCTCTGGCCTCGCCCGGACCGTTTACCACACAGCCCATCACCGCGACGGTAATATCCTTTTTAACGTTTTTTAGCCGTTTTTCAGCCTCGTTGGCAAGCGCGATAAGGTTTATTTTCGTTCTTCCGCAGGTGGGGCAGGAAACGAATCTCACCCCTCCGCCGCGAAGTCCCAGCGCCCGCAGAAGCTCGGCTCCGGCCTCTACCTCTTTTATCGGGTCATCGGTCAGCGAAACACGTATCGTAGCGCCGATGCCGCGCAGCAGCAATCCGCCGATGCCGGCCGCCGACTTCACGGTGCCCGCACCCGCCGTACCCGCCTCGGTCACCCCGAGATGCAGCGGATACCTGCACCGCTCGGCCGCCAGCACATATGCCTTATACATTTTGCTCACGTCAGAGGATTTCAGCGAAAGCACAATATCGGTAAAATCAAATTTTTCCAGCAGTGAAATATGATAAAGCCCGCTTTCGACCATAGCTTCAGGGGTCGGCGAGCCGTATTTTTCAAGTATGCTTTTTTCAAGCGAGCCGGAGTTTACCCCTATCCTTATCGGCACGCCGGCTCTGCGGCAGGCGTCGGCGACCGCCTTTACACGGCTGTCGTCCCCGATATTTCCGGGATTGATCCGTATCTTGTCGGCGCCGGCCGCCACGCTTTCGAGCGCCAGACGGTAATCGAAATGAATATCCGCCACCACGGGGATTTTTATGCTTTCCTTTAAAGCGGCAAGCGTCTTTACCGCTTCGCTGTCGGGGACCGAGACCCGCAGTATATCGCAGCCCGCCGCCTCAAGGCGTTTTGCCTCGGCGACGTTGCCCTCCGTATCATGCGCCGGCACCGCCAGCATAGACTGCACCGTAACCGGCGCGCCGCCGCCTATATCGACCCCGCCCGCCGTTACCTTAACTGTTTTATCGTTCGTATACATATTACTTCACTATCAGCGCCCAGATATCCTTTGCGGTGATGAGCAGCATAAACCCTATCAGCAGGATAAATCCCGCCGCATGCACCCACGCCTCGTACTTCTGCGGCACCGGCTTTCTGAAAATCATTTCTATTAAAATAAACAGCAGTCTGCCTCCGTCGAGCGCCGGCACCGGCAGGAGATTGAAAATCCCCAGATTTATGCTTATCAGCGCCATTATCGGCAGAATATTCTTAAGGCTCTGCTTGGCCGCGTCGCCTATCACTGCGGTTACGCCGACTGGCCCCGACATCGCGCTGATGCCGTATTTGCCCGAAATCAGGTCGATAAGCGAGCGCCAGACAACCGCGCAGTAGGAAATCGACGTATCGACCGTCTGCTTTATAAAGGAGCCGAAGGTCTTCTCAACGCCGTAAACGTAAAAATCCACCGTCAGATAGCTTATGCCGTCCGCCTCGGAGGTTTTAAAGGCGACGTCCTTCAGTTCGACTTTCTTGCCGTCCCGCTTTACCGTCATATCGATCTTCCCGTCATCGACGTTTGTAAAGGCATAGCTCAGGTCATAGGTCGTAAATATCCTCCGCCCGTCGACCTCGATTATCTTGTCGTCTACCTGGAGCCCGCTCTCGCTGCTCACCGCGCCGTCGTAAAACTCAGCGACGGTTGTGGAATTAAAGGCCTTTTCCGGCGCCAGCGATATCGCAACTATTATCAGCCCCAGCAGCAGATTGAAGACAGCCCCCATCGCGACGATTATAAACCGCCGCCACGGCCGCTTGTTGCAGAAGGCGCGGCTGTCGGAGCTTTCGTCGTCCTCGCCCTCCATAGCGCAGTAGCCGCCGAGCGGTATAAGCGAAAGCTTGTATTCGGTTTCGCCCAATCTTTTGCCGAAGAGCTTAGGGCCGAAGCCGACCGAAAACTCATTTACCCGCACGCCGAGCAGCTTTGCGGCGATAAAATGACCGAATTCATGTATTAATATCAGCGTCAGGAACAAAAGCACTGCGACAAGATAAGGCCAGACGTTGTTCCATACATTGAAAAAAGCAGAAATCACGAAACACCTCTTTTTTAATTTGCGGCTCCTTGTGCGAAAGACAGGCTCCAACAAACCCGTGCCGCTTTTTTAATCTGCGGCTCTTTCTGCGAAAGACTTGCCGCCCGCAAACCCATGCCGCTTTTTTAGTCTGCGGCTCCTTGTGCGAAAGACAGGCTCCCCACAAACCCATGCCGCTTTTTTAGGGGCGGCTCTCCCTGCAAAGCTAAGGCCCGTGCAGACCCATGCCGCTTTTTTAGTCTGCGGCTCCTTGTGCACAGGCCGGCTTTTCAAAAAATGCCCCCGCTTAATAATCCGCCACACCGTAGGTCGCGACAGTATATTTATACAGAGCCTTATCCTTTATGCGGTAAACCTGCGCTCTCTCAAGCCCGGTCTGCTCGCACAGGTCGTCGATATAACCGCTTGTCCGGCGCATATAAAAGCCGTCAAGTATTCTCCGCTCCTCGTCGGAAAGGCTCTCAAGCCCGCGTCGGGTAGTATCGGTAAGCCGTTTTACCGCGCTGTAATTAAGCTTCAGCCTCTCGCGCTCCACGATATTGTTTATAAGCGCATCCTCCATATGCGAGGCGCCGCCCCTGACCGGCTCTTTATCGGCGGCAGCCGCCTTGAGACCGTCCATCGTTTCATTGAGCGCCTGCACCCTCTCTTTAAGGCTGTCAAGCGCCGCCTCTCGGCCGTAATAGTTTTGCAGATCGTCAATAGCTGTCTTTTTCCAGTTCATATTTTAATCCTTTCTGTTAAGCATTTCTTCAAATAATTCAATATCGTACCCCGCGTAATTGCCGTTTTCCCGCCTTTCGGTAACCGACCATTCCTTCGCCTTGGCACGCCAATCGGTTATATTCTTCCAGCCCGACGCCGAATAGTAGTAGTAAAACTTGGCGGCGTCTATCCGCAGATGCTCGTCCCGCACATATTGCTTTACCTCCTCAAGCTCAGGCGGGCCGCTTCTCTGACCCCGAAGGGTTTTATTCTCTTTTTCTTTTACTTTACTTTGTGTATTATCGGTATTTTTAACGGGGTTATTTATATCGGAAACCGACTTAAATTCAAGCTTACGCATAATTCCGCCGGTAACGTCGCGGCGGTCGTTTATGTCAAGCAGCCAGTATTCCCCGATTATCGGTATAACCTCACGGCTTTGGAACATACGTATGTACCTGCGCTGTATACCCGCCGATGTCAGCACTCCGAACCGCCTGAACACTCCCCCGTCAAAAAAATTGCAGCCTATGCACCCCGAAACAAATTTTTCCACCAGCTCCGGGGTTATCCCGCAGCCCGCGCCGTCGGCCGTAAGCATGCATTTTTCCCTGGACCAGACGGCATAGTAGCCCTCCTTGGCATAGAGATCGCAAATCAGATAATCAAGCAGATACATCCCTTCGGCGCCGAACTCCGAGCGCAAAAGCCTTACCTTGTCGTCGGAATAAAAATTCGTATCCTTCGGAAAGTAATCAACCCCGTCCTTCAAAGGCCGAGCCATCAGCCGCCCTCCCTTCCCGCCTCGCCGTAGCAGAAGCTTCCGCAGCACGGACAGACGCAGAACTCCTCCCGCCCAACCGGACGGAGCTCGTAATAAACCTCCGGCTCGTCAAACTCCCCCGCGCAGTCGCGGCATTTGTACATATGCATTCCTCCCTCGGTCCTGAGTCCTGTTTTTGGGACTGTCGGACAAATATAATATTACCACAAGGAAAATATTACCTGATTTTCCCTTGTGCAGGGACTTGACATTCACAGAAATCCGTAATATACTAAGTGTGTCAGACGAATTATGTTACAGATTACTGTTATTTGTTTCCCTGTGTAAGCCATTATATTACTGATTTCTGTAATTGTCAAGCACTATTTTCGGTTTTCTGTTACATATTTCCGTAATTTAGCGCATCGCACAAGAAAGGTTACATAATTATGTCAGATATGTACGACAGGATAGAGGAACTCTGCCGGGAGAAAGGGCTTGATATTACCAAAATGTGCCGTGAACTCGGGATTCCGCGCAGCTCGCTTTCAGAGCTGAAGAGCGGCCGCGCCAAAAGTATATCGGCGGATAAGGTAGCAAAGATAGCCGAATTTTTCGGTGTGCCTGCCGTTTATATCACCGAAGGGGGCGTAAGAGAGCCTCTGGTGAATAACGACAGCGAGCTCACCGAGCTTTTGGAGCAGCTCAAAAACCGCAGTGAAATGCGTATGCTGTTCAGCGTGTCGTCGGGCTGTACAAAGGAAGAGGTCCTGCAGGCGGTACGGATAATTGAGGCTTTACGCCAAAAGGACGATGAATGACCGTGATAATTGCAGGGCACAGCATAGCCGTGCGCACCTTAGAGCTGCCATACCGTGTAAAAGCGGTAACGCTGCCCGACTGCGACGGCTGCTTTGACGTCTATGTTAACTCCGCGCTTCCGCTTGAAGAACAGCGCAAAGCCCTCCGCCACGAACTGGAGCATATCCGCGGCGGGCATTTTTATTCCTGCGGTCCGGTGGCGGAGGACGAGGAGGCCGCGAACGAGGCGGCCGTCTGAAAAGGAGCTTTTTATTACGGCGGCCGGATACGCAGGCCGGGCGCTGCGATGCGCATCGCAGCGACGGGCTTCGCCCTGTAATCTTCAAGCCTGAGTCTGCCGATGAAATCTCGCAATAGGGCTTGAAAACCGCCGAAAATATGGTAAAATTACTAAAGCGGCATGTATTTTACAGAGGCTTATCTCTTTCACAAAGAGCCGCATATAAAAAAGGAGTAAAGCAGAATGAAAAAAGAAGTTTTGGTTGAAATCTCGGCGCGTCACGTGCATGTCACCGAAAAGGATCTTGAAATACTCTTCGGCGCAGGGCACAAGCTCACCCCGAAAAAGGACCTTTCCCAGCCGGGACAGTTCGCCTGTGAGGAAAAGGTCACGGTAGTCGGCCCCAAGGGTCAGCTCAAGGCCTCTATTTTAGGTCCCTGCCGCAGCGCCACACAGGTAGAGCTTTCCCTTACCGACGCCCGCTCGCTCGGTGTCACCGCTCCGATACGCGAATCCGGCGACGTGGCAGGCTCCGGCGCCTGCAGGCTTGTCGGTCCCGCCGGTGAAATAGAGCTTGCCGAGGGCGTCATCGCCGCTAAAAGGCATATACATATGACCCCTGCCGACGCAGAAAAATACGGTATTACAGATAAGCAGATTGTCTCGGTAAAAATACCTACCGACGGCCGTTCGCTGGTGTTCGGCGACGTAGTGGCCCGCGTCAGCTCATCATATGCCCTTGCTATGCATATCGACACCGACGAAGCCAACGCCGCAAGCGTTCCGGGCAGCTGCATCGGTGAAATTTTAGACTGATCCGCAGTGCTTGAAGCCGAAAAACAACAATGTGATGTGAGCCGTAATCTGCCGCAGGGCTGCGCTCCCGCGGAACCGATCGGGCTTTACCTGCATGTGCCTTTCTGCGCCGCGAAATGCGCCTACTGTGATTTTTATTCGGGCTTTGCCACCGACATTATGCTCGATAAATATGCCGAACGGCTTGCAGCCGAAATAAAAAAATGGGGCGGCGAAATTCACCGTCCCATTAATACTGTATACTTCGGCGGAGGAACGCCCTCTCTTTTAGGCGGCCGTATTGAGCCGCTTATGCAGGCCGTACGCGGCAGCTTTGAGCTTTGCGGGAACGCCGAAATCACACTCGAGGCAAACCCCGAATGCTTTTTCGGAAGTCGGGAGCTTGCTGCGCCGTCCGCCGAAGGGCAGGCGGCATTTCCCGAATTTTTAAGCTCTGCCCTGCGTGCGGGTGTAAACAGGCTGTCTGTCGGAATTCAGAGCGGAACCGACCGTGAGCTCAAAGCGCTCGGCCGCCGGCATACGGCTTCAGAGGCCGAACAGGCGGTGTCGCTTGCCCGCCGCGCGGGATTTAACAATATTTCCCTCGACCTGATGATAGGTCTGCCCGGCTCGGACATCTGCTCCCTGCGGCAGAGCCTTGATTTTCTGCTGAGACTCGCGCCCGAGCATATATCTGCATATATCCTGAAAATTGAGCCGAATACCGCCCTTTGGCGGCAGAATATCTCCTTGCCGGACGACGACCGGACCGCCGACCAATATCTTTTTGCCTGTGAATATCTCGAAAACGCGGGCTACCGGCATTATGAGATTTCAAATTTCGCGCGTCCCGGCTTCGAGGGGCGGCATAATCTCGGCTACTGGAACGGCGGTGAATACTTAGGGCTGGGGCCTTCGGCGCACTCATTTCTGAACGGGCGCAGATTTTTTTATCCGCGCGACCTGAAAGCGTTTCTGAATTGCGGAGTCAGTGACTCGGTACAGTCTGCCGAATCGCCGAAAGAACCGAAATTTCCGCAGAGCATATCGCCGCTTATTATCAGCGACGGCTG
>USHL01000010.1 GCA_900554525.1 uncultured Oscillospiraceae bacterium
TATACTGTTTTAGTATCAGTTTTCAGGAGGAGAATTATGTCGAAAAAGCTTATTACCTTATTTTTAACCGTCTGTATGCTTGCTGTTGCAGGCTGTTCAAAAGAAACTCCGAGGCTCAGCGTAGATAAAGGGGACGAACCGTCATCCGTGCCGATCACCGAAGAACCGGTAGCCTACAAAAATCCGCTGACCGGCGTTTCGGGAATTTCAGCGGAAAAGGCGGACGACCGCCCCGTTGCGATAATGATAAACAACATAGATATAGCCCAGCCTATACAGGCGGGCATAGGCGCCGCAGACATCGTCTACGAAACCGAGGTAGAGGGCGGCATAACACGCCTTATGGCGGTCTATCAGGATGTGACAAAGGCAGAGCGTATCGGAAGCATCCGCTCTGCACGCTATCCTTATATCGACTTGGCTCTCGGGCATAACGCTATTTATCTGCATCACGGAGAAGATACGACCTACTGCGGCCCTCACCTTAAGGATATAGACGACATAAATATAGACGAAAACAACTATGCCGTCAGGATACCTAACGGCAAATCCTATGAGCACACCCTTTATACCTACGGCGAAAAGCTTTGGAGCGGACTTGTCAATGACGGATACAAAACCGAAAGAGGAAGCTCCGAACCGTGGGTAAACTTTGCCGATGAAGACAATCCGGTAACACTCGCGAACGCCGCCGCTTCGGTAACCGTACCGTTTTCCGGCAGCTATAAGACCGTTTTCAAATACGATTCCGCTGCCGGTACATATACCCGCTATTTCGGAAACACTTTGAGAAAAGACTACGTCACGGGCGGTAAAACAGAGGTCAAAAACGTTTTTGTACTGCTTACAACGATAAAAAATTATCCCGACGGCCTGCACCGTCAGGTATTTCTGGAATCAGGAAACGGTTATTATTTCACAAACGGCACCTATACACCAATTAAATGGAGTAAGGGAGCCGCTGAAAACGCCCTTAAATTCACAAATACCGACGGCAAAGAGCTCACTGTCAGCCCCGGAAGCTCATGGGTATGCATCGCAGGTCTGAAATCCGAGCCGGTAATCTCATAACAGCAGATTAAATATTATCTGTTCCGCAAAGCCGCTTTTATCAATGATAAAGCCTGTGTTTCGGCATAGATTCAAAAAAGAAACGGAAGCAGTTAAGCTGCTTCCGTTTCTTTTTTATGAACACTGTCCCTATAAAAAGCTTTTCGGCGTATATTCAAGCAAAATCTGCCGCGGCCGGCGTACTTCGTAAAATCGCTTTTTACATTCAATCGTTTTTTTATCATATAAAACCGACCGCCACTTGCTTTTTCAGACGATTTTTGTTATACTATTCAAAAAAGGCAGAGGAGCAAAACAATGTCGGTAACCTACATACCCGAAAAAAAATCATTTTATCTTGACGGAAAAAACATTTCGTATGTTTTTTTCATTAATCCATACGGCTATGCCGAGCATTTATATTTCGGCAAAAAAATACCGCATGACGACCTGACCTATTCGCTGATTTCCAAAGATGCACGCGCCTTCAACCCCACCCCTCCCGGCAAGGACGGCGGTTATTCTTATCAGCAGTCACCGACCGAGCTTTCTTTTTTCGGTATCGGCGACTACCGCGAGCCATGCGTTATCACCGAAAACCCCTCCGGCGATCGTCTTTGCGAACTGCTTTACGACGGATATGAAATTTTAAAAACCAAGCCCGGCATAAAAGGCCTGCCCTCAATGGACGGCGGAGAAACGCTGATAATCAATCTCAAGGATTCCGTTACCGGTTTTGCTGCCGACCTTTACTATACCGTATATGAGGACTGCGACGTAATATCCCGCCGCATCGTATATAAAAATCTCGGCGGCAAAAGCATCATTCTCCGCAGAGCCTACTCCTTTTCGCTTTCATTGCCCGGTCACGGCTATGACTTCGTCTCGCTTTACGGATCCTGGGCAAAGGAAAGGCATATTGAAAAGATACCGCTGCACCACGGCGTGGTCTCAATAGATTCCAAGCGCGCTGCGTCCTCCGCGGTGCTGAATCCGTTTATAGCGCTTCAGTCGAGGGGCTCGACCGAGGAAACCGGCGAGGTATTCGGCGTAAGCCTTGTTTATTCATCCTCTTTCGTACTCAAGGCGCAGTGTACCCTTGACGGCGAAACTATGGTCACCGGCGGCATACAGGATTTTAATTTTTCCTGGTCATTAAAGCCCGGTGAAAGCTTTGAGACACCCGAGGCGGTAATTGCCTTTTCCGCTGAAGGTATGGGAGGCATGAGCCGTGCTTTCCACTATGCTTTCAGAAATCATTTGATAAACAAGCGTTATGTAAAAGCTGCGCGTCCGCTTCTGATAAATAACTGGGAAGGTACGTATTACGACTTCGATGCCGCCAAGCTCAACGCTATGGTAGACGCCGTAGCTGATACCGGTATTGATACCTTTGTGCTTGACGACGGTTGGTTCGGTGTCAGAAACGACGACACCTCCAGCCTCGGCGACTGGTTTGTAAATACCGAAAAGCTTCCCGGAGGCCTGAATGAGGTTATTGACCATGTACACTCCAAAGGTATGAAGTTCGGGCTATGGTTCGAGCCTGAAATGATAAGCGAAAATTCCGAGCTTTACCGTGCTCATCCGGAATATGCCATCAAGGCTCCCGACCGCCCCGGCTGCTATTGGCGCCATCAGTTTATGCTCGATCTCACAAACAGTGAAGTGCGCGATTATATAGTAAACAGCGTAAACAGCATACTGAATACACACGCTATCGACTATGTGAAATGGGATTATAACCGCAATGTAACCGAGTTTTATTCCGGAGTACTGCCCGCCGAAGCACAGGGCGAGTTCTGTCACAGATATGTGCTCGGTGTATATGACCTGTGCGAAAGGATTGTCGAAGCCAATCCGCATATCTTCTTTGAGGGCTGTTCGGGCGGCGGCGCGCGATTTGATCCCGCTATGCTTAAATATTTCCCGCAGATCTGGACTTCGGACGATACCGACGCCGAAGAACGCACGCTTATCCAATACGGCACCTCGCTTGTCTATCCGCTCTCCGCTATGAGCTGTCATGTTTCCAAGGTTCCCAATGAACAGACCGAGCGCAGCACCCCTCTCGAAACGAGAGCGCATATAGCCTCTTTAGGCGCCACAGGCTATGAATTTGACCCGACCGAGCTTTCCGCAGAAGAGCTCGGCAAAATCAAAGATTATGTTAAAGAATACCGCGAGCAGGCGGATCTGATACTAAACGGAGACCTATACCGTATAGAAAACCCGTTTGAAAGCAATTTCTTCGGTATGATGATAGTTTCCGAGGACAAAGCCTCGGCTGTGCTTACCGCATACCGCAGGCTCGGCAGTGTCAACGAGGAAATCAAGCGCATCCGGCTTTCAGGGCTTGAGCCTTCATATACATACTTTATTCCGGAGCTTGACCTTAAGCTGTCCGGCGCGGTGCTGATGAATGTGGGAATTGTACCGAAATTCGGTTCAGGTGATTTCAAATCGCTCCGCTGGCATTTTATTAAAAAGTAAAATTAAATCCCCTCACATCTGTAACCGTGAGGGGATTGGTTCAATAGGTACTGACAGCATAAATCCGTTCCGTCACAAACCGTAAATCTGTTTTTTACATTAAGCATATAACTCTTAATGTAAATATCCGCAACCGTTAATCTTATTATTTACATCGTGCAAAATCACACTGCCGTAATTACGGAGGAATTTTTATGAACTGGAAAGAAATAATCGGCAACGAAAACGAAAAACCGCTCGATATTCTGAAACCGGACGGCGGCTTCTGCGGCATATTCCGCACAATAGGCTGTATAGGCGACAGTCTTTCTTCGGGAGAATTTGAATCGCAGAATGAAAAGGGTGAAAAAGGCTACCATGATTATTACGAGTATTCGTGGGGGCAGTATATGGCACGCCGTATCGGTTCAAAGGTTTATAACTTCTCAAGAGGCGGAATGTCGGCAAAATGGTACTGCGAGACATATGCCGACGAAAACGGCTTCTGGGATAAGGAAAAAGCCTGTCAGGCATATATTTTAGCTCTCGGCGTGAATGACGTCAATTCCAAAATAGAAATCGGCACGGCAGCCGATGTCGACCCTGATGATTACCGTAAAAACAAAGAAAATTTCGCAGGGTACTACGCGCAGATCATAACGCGTTACAAAGAAATTCAGCCGAAGGCAAAATTCTTCTTAATGACTATGCCGCGTAATGAACACGGTTCGGTTTCCGCCGAGCATACACGGCTTTTATATGAACTGGCCGAGTTATTCGATTACACTTACGTATTGGATTTTGACAAATACGCGCCGGTATATGACTGCGAATTTAAAAGCAGGTTTTATCTCGGCGGACATCTCAATGCCGCCGGCTACATGCTGACCGCCGAAATGGTTATGTCCTACATCGATTATATTATACGCCATAATATGGAAGATTTTTCACAGGCAGGCTTTATAGGAACCGAATTTCATAACTGTACCGCCAAGTGGTAAGACACCAATAATAAAACCCGCCGCAGGAAAAATCCTCACGGCGGGTTTTTATTATTTTATCATGCTTGCGACCTCTGCCGCAAAATCATCCTTACGCTTCTCAATGCCTTCGCCTTTTTCAAAGCGGACAAAATCAATTATTTTGATATCTGCGCCAAGCTGCTTTGCGGTGTTTTCGATATATTTGCCGACAGTCAGGTCACCGTCGATAACATACTGCTGCTCCACAAGGCAGTTCTCTTTGTAATATTTTCCGATTTTGCCCTCGACTATCTTGCCGAGTACAGCGTCGGGCTTATTAGCCATTTTCGGATCTTCCTTCATCTGCGCGATGAGGATTTCCTTTTCTTTCTCAAGCACCTCGGCCGGAACCGAAGCCTCGTCAAGATAAGACGGATTCATTGCCGCGATCTGCATTGCGATATTCTTACCCATTGCAATAAATTCGGCATTATCCGCGTCAAGCGAGGTGTCAAAGTTGACAAGCACGCCTATCTTGCCGCCTGCATGGACATAGGACACAACCTTGCCTTCAAAACGGGCAAAGCGGCGCACCTTTATATTTTCACGCACCGCAAGGAAAAGATCCTGAACGAGCTCCTCGACGGTTTTGCCGTCCTTTTTGCAGGCAAGCAAAGCGTCGACATCGGCAGGATTCTGCTCCGCCACAACTTTTGCGATATTCTCGGCCAGTCCTTTAAAACCGTCGCCGTTGGCAACAAAATCGGTCTCGCTGTTAACCTCAACAACAGCGCCAATGCCGTTTTCGGTATATGCATAAACCGTGCCCTCGGCGGCTATACGGCCCGCCTTCTTGGCCTGCGAAGCAAGGCCCTTTTCTCTTAAATAATCTGCGGCCGCATCCATATCGCCGCCGGTCTCGGTAAGCGCTTTTTTGCAGTCCATCATGCCGCAGCCAGTCTTTTCCCTTAAAGCCTGTACGTCTTTAGCGGTAAAAGCCATATTTATTTCCTCCTTATATAGTGTTCGATTTCAGCTTATTCAGCTTCTTCCTCAGCCGGAGCTTCTTCCTCGGCTTCGGTCTCTTCCGCCGGTTCCGCCGCAGCCGTACCCATTTCAGAGCCCTGTCTGCCCTCAATGACTGCAGCCGCCATGGTTTCGGCAATCAGCTTTACAGCGCGGATCGCGTCGTCGTTGCCGGGAATAACTGCGTCGATCTCATCCGGATCGCAGTTTGTATCAACAATCGCGATGATCGGGATACCGAGCTTTTTAGCCTCAGCCACCGCTATTCTCTCCTTACGCGGATCGACGATGAAAAGTGCTCCGGGCAGCTTTTTCATATCCTGGATTCCGCCGAGGAATTTTTCAAGCTTTTCAATCTCAAGATTGAGCTTTACGACTTCCTTTTTGGGGAGCAGCTCAAAGGTGCCGTCCTCTCTCATAGTACGCAGCTGATTAAGCCGCGCGATTCTTGTGCGTATAGTAGTAAAATTGGTAAGCATACCGCCGAGCCATCGGGCGTTTACATAAGGCATGCCGCAATGCTCGGCTTCTTCCTTTATAGAATCCTGAGCCTGCTTTTTGGTGCCTACAAAAAGAATATCGCCGCCGTCGGCCGCGATGTCACGCGCGAACATATAAGCCTCGTTAAGCTTTTTGACCGTTTTCTGCAGGTCGATAATGTAGATGCCGTTGCGTTCGGTGAAAATGTACTCTGCCATTTTCGGGTTCCAGCGCCTTGTCTGATGTCCGAAATGAACACCCGCTTCAAGAAGCTGTTTCATTGATACTACTGCCATTGTAATTCCTCCTGAGGTTTTTCCTCCATCCCGGCCCTGTGCCGCGGGAACCGCCGGCAATAAAGACGGCACCTGCCCGACAGCGGACGGAATGTGTGTAATATTAGCTGTATATACTGTTACAGCCGATAGATTATACCATAAAAACCTCCCGATTGCAAGTGTTTTTTTACTAAATACGGAAAATTAAGCTTTTTTTGGCTTACATTGTTGACAAGCCTTTCTGCGGTATTTATAATATAAAACAGATAAAGGAGTATAAAGTATGGCCTATTATTTCAGCGAAGTCTCGCACACCTTCAATGAATATCTGCTCGTGCCCGGTTATTCCTCCTCAGAATGTATACCGGCAAACGTCAGCCTAAAAACGCCGCTTGTAAAATTCAAAAGGGGAGAGGAACCGGCGCTTTCAATGAACATTCCGCTGACCTCCGCCATAATGCAGTCGGTCTCGGGCGACAGACTCGCGGTAGCCTTGGCGCGCGAGGGCGGGGTTTCATTCATCTACGGTTCTCAGTCGATGGAGGATGAGGCCGCTATGGTCGAGCGCGCCAAATCCTACAAGGCCGGCTTTGTGGTAAGCGATTCAAACGTCACGCCCGAAAGCACCCTTAAGGATATACTTGAGCTGAAAGAAAAAAACGGTCATTCCACCATTGCCGTCACCTCGGACGGCAGGGCAAACGGAAAGCTGCTGGGTATTGTCACCAGCCGCGATTACCGTGTAAGCCGTATGTCCGAGGATACTCCGGTCACCGAGTTTATGACCCCGTTTGCTTCGCTCGTAGTCGGCGAAGAGGACACCACATTAAAGCAGGCCAACGATATCATCTGGGATCACAAGCTCAACTCGCTGCCCATAGTCGATAAAAACGGCTGTCTCAAATATTTCGTATTCCGTAAGGACTACGACGCGCATAAGGAAAATCCCAACGAGCTGCTTGACAGTCACAAGCGCTATGTCGTCGGGGCGGGCATCAACACACGCGACTATGCAGAGCGTGTTCCCGCGCTTATCGCGGCAGGCGCCGACGTGCTGTGCATTGACTCCTCAGAGGGCTTCAGCGAATGGCAGTCGCGCACTTTGGCTTTTATCCGGGAAAAATACGGGGATACTGTCAAAGTAGGCGCGGGAAACGTTGTCGACCGGGAAGGCTTCCTTTTCCTCGCCGAAGCCGGTGCTGACTTTATCAAGGTAGGAATCGGCGGCGGTTCGATATGCATAACCCGCGAAACCAAAGGCATCGGCCGCGGACAAGCCACAGCACTTATCGAGGTATGCGCCGCGCGCGACGAATATTTTGAAAAAACCGGCATTTACATTCCCGTCTGCTCTGACGGCGGCATCGTCCATGATCACCATATGACCCTGGCGCTTGCCATGGGCGCCGATTTTCTGATGCTCGGACGTTACTTCGCACGGTTTGACGAAAGCCCGACCAACCGTATCACCATCGGCGGCAATTATTATAAAGAATACTGGGGCGAAGGCTCGAACCGCGCCAGAAACTGGCAGAGATACGACCTCGGCGGAGATAAAAAGCTCTCATTTGAAGAGGGCGTCGATTCATATGTGCCCTACGCAGGCTCACTGAAGGACAACGTAAACCTTTCTCTCAGCAAGGTGAGGTCGACCATGTGCAACTGCGGCGCTCTCACTATTCCCGAGCTGCAGAAAAAAGCCAAGCTGACTCTTGTTTCGGCCACCAGCATTATCGAGGGCGGCGCACACGACGTCATCCAAAAAGAAACTTCGACCGGATCGATAAAATAACAGGTATTCATAATGAGACCCATATTATATATTGTAATTCCCTGCTACAATGAAGAAAAAGTTTTGCCGGTGACCTCCGGCAGCTTTGCCGAAAAAATTTCTGCATTATGCAAAGCCGGCAAGATCAGCGACAAAAGCCGCGTGCTTTTTGTCAATGACGGAAGCCGTGACAAAACCTGGGAAATAATAACCGGGCTGGCAAAAGAAAACAGGGTTTTCAGCGGAATTTCTCTCAGCCGTAACCGCGGTCACCAAAACGCATTGCTCGCAGGGCTTTCAGAGGCGCGGGACAAATGCGACATAACTATAAGCATTGACTGCGACGGCCAGGATGACATAAACGCAATCGACCAAATGGTAGAGGAATATCTGAACGGCGCCGAAATAGTTTACGGCGTGCGCTCCTCCCGCAAATCCGACAGCTTTTTTAAACGCTCTACGGCACAGGGCTTTTATAAGCTGATGAATAAATTGGGAGCGAATGTGGTCTATAATCACGCCGATTACCGGCTTATGTCGGCAAGAGTGTTAAATGAATTTGCGAATTTCAAAGAGGTAAATATCTTTCTGCGGGGAATGGTGCCGCTGGTCGGCTTCAAAAGTACCTGCGTCTATTACGAAAGGCATGAGCGTCTTGCCGGTGAAAGCCATTATCCGCTCAAAAAAATGCTGGCGCTGGCGCTTGACGGTATTACCAGCCTTTCAACCAAGCCGATACGGCTTATAACGGCTTTCGGTTTTATTGTTGCGATTATAAGCTTTATCGGAATAATATGGTCTTTCATCACATTTATACTCGGCAAAACCGTAGCCGGCTGGGCCTCGACCGTCGTTATCCTCTGCTTTTTCAGCGGAATACAGCTTGTAAGCCTCGGAGTAATCGGCGAATATATCGGAAAAATCTATCTTGAAACCAAGGCGCGGCCGCGGTTTATAATAGAAAAACGTACCGACGAAGAATAGAAAAGCGCGGAGTCTCTCCGCGCTTTTTTATTATCCGCTATACGCATAAATACCCTGCACGTTCAAAAGACATGCGGGGTATTAAATTTCAATATCTCCGTTCGCGGGATTGTCAAGCTTTTTGCCTTTTTCGGAAAAGCGGGAGCCATGGCATGGGCAGTCCCAGCTATGCTCGGCAGGATTCCACTTAAGTGCGCAGCCCAAATGCGGGCAGCGCTTTTTTGAAAATGTAAGCATATTCATAACCGCCTCCGCTCCGTTAAGCGCAAGCTGCGGACGCAGTATCCCGCGCGACGGCTTAAACAGCTGCTTATAAGGATTATCCCTCCCGAGTATAAGGTCGCACATCAAATCCGCCGCTGCCAGCGATGAAGTCATTCCCCACTTGTTAAAGCCTGTTATCACATAAAAATCAGGCGTATTTGCAGAATAATTTCCGACATACGGTACCCCGTCCAGCGTTATACAGTCCTGCGCCGCCCAGAAATATCTTTCTTCGGCGCGGGGATACTCCCTCGCCGCAAAGTCGCTTATTTTCTGCCAGCCCGATGTCGGCTTGCCGGTGCGGTGACTGCCTTCTCCGATCAGAAGCATCTCTCCGCTCCTGCGAAACGAAAATCCTCCCGTACGCTCATCGATATAAACGCCGCTCAGCGGCTGTGCTCCGCTGAATGCCGCAACATAAGATCGCTGCTGATACATTTTCAAAAAATAACTGCCGTGCTTATTTATAAACGGAAAATGCGTGGCGACAATTATTTTTTGCGCCTTTACGGAGCCGTATCGGGTTTCGGCCGTAAGTCCGCGCAGCCCGGTCACGGCAGTGTTTTCATAGATTTTTAAATCCTTTGAAATTTCTTTTAAAAACTTAAGCGGATTAAACTGCGCCTGACCGGTAAACCGAACCGCTCCCATTGTCTCAAACGGCAGCGAAAGATTCTCTGCAAGCTCAGCCTTATAACCGATTTTATCACAGGCCTCAAGCTCTTTCTCAAGCTTTTTGCGGTTGTCCCGCGAATAAACATAAGAGTCGGTCTCCTCAAAATCGCAGTCGATATTCCGGCACAGACGTTTATACTCCTCCAGCGCCGAACGGTTCGCCTCTAAATACATCCGCGCCCGCTCGGTACCGAATTCATTTATAAGGCGGCTGTAAATAAGCCCGTGCTGAAAGGTGATTTTCGCGGTGGTGTTACCGGTATTTCCGCCGAAAACCCGTTCTGCCTCAACTACGGTACAGTCCACACCGGCATCCTTAAGCTTGTAAGCGCATAAAAGACCCGCTATGCCTGCGCCTATCACGAGAACATCAGTCTTAATATTTCCGTGCAGCCGTTCACGCCGTTCCTCTTCTATACTGTCCTGCCAAAGTGAAAGCATACGCACATCTCCTTTTCGGTTAGTATAACTTTTTCGGTATAGATTATTCCTTAACCAAAAGCCCTGTTTGCGAATAGCATATAAATAGAAGACTTCCGTGCAAGGAGGCATAGCAATGGGTCTTACCAAAGCCTCGGTCGGTCTCGGCGCAGTCGATTCCGGCCTTGAAATAAAGAAACAAACGCCGAATGACCTGGTCATCGCCCTCGCCGGCAACCCGAACGTCGGAAAAAGCACCGTATTCAACGGACTTACGGGACTTAACCAGCACACCGGCAACTGGCCGGGAAAAACCGTTGCAAACGCGCAGGGGTATTGCAAATCAAAGAAAAACTCTTATGTTTTGGTCGATATCCCCGGGACCTATTCTCTTATGGCGCACTCCGCCGAGGAAGAGGTTGCCCGAAACTTTATCTGCTTCGGCGGCGCCGACGCGGTAGCGGTTGTCTGCGACGCAACCTGTCTTGAGCGCAACCTTAATCTTGTGCTCCAGACTATGGAGATTTCGGCAAAAACCGTTGTCTGTGTCAATCTGATGGACGAGGCAAAGCGGAAAAATATTAAAATCGATCTGAAATTACTCGAGCAGCGGCTCGGTGTCCCGGTCGTCGGCATCACCGCCCGCCAAAAGAAGCAGCTGAACACACTCTTATCGGCACTTGACTCGGTGGTCGGCGGAGAACGGCAGAAAAGCTTTAAAACGGTTTATCCCAAGGAAATAGAAGAGGCAATTTCTCTTTTAAAGCCGGTCATAAAACGAAAAATAGGGAATAAAATAAATCCCCGCTGGCTTGCCTTAAAGCTTTTGGACCGCGACCCTTCTCTTACCGCAGAATTAAACGTTTTCTTAGGGGAGGATTTCTTGAAAAGTCCCGAGCTTTTCGCAGCGGCCGACGCTGCCGTTCGAAAGCTTGCTGACGCAGGCATCGACCGCGAGCGGCTAAAGGACATTACGGTTTCGGCGCTCTTAAAGTCGGCAGAAGAAATCTGCGACGGCGTAGTTACATACCAAACTCAGAAATATTCCGCCACAGACAGGCGGCTCGATAAGCTGCTCACCAGCCGCCTTACCGGCTATCCGCTGATGCTGGCACTGCTCGCGGCAATATTCTGGCTCACCATCAGCGGAGCAAACTATCCGTCCGCCCTTTTGTCAGACGGGCTTTTCTGGATTGAAGACCGTCTGACCGACTTATTTGTTTACCTTAACGCCCCCGACTGGCTGCACGGCGCGCTGGTTCTGGGAGTATACCGCGTACTGGCATGGGTAATATCGGTAATGCTTCCGCCGATGGCCGTTTTCTTTCCTCTGTTTACCCTTTTAGAGGATTCCGGATATCTGCCGCGTATCGCCTATAACCTTGACCGTCCCTTCAAACGCTGCCATGCCTGCGGAAAGCAGGCGCTCACTATGTGTATGGGATTCGGCTGCAACGCGGCGGGAATAGTCGGCTGCCGCATAATAGACTCACCGAGAGAGAGGCTGCTGGCCATACTTACAAACAGCTTTGTGCCCTGCAACGGCCGCTTTCCCGCTCTGATCTCGATACTTACTATGTTTTTTGTCGGCACGGCCGGAGGCACATTTTCTTCACTCCTTTCGGCGCTTCTGCTGACCGCCGTTATACTTCTGGGCATTGCCGCCACGCTGGGCGTCACAAAACTGCTCTCCTGCACGATTCTGAAGGGCATGCCGTCCTCATTCACTTTAGAGCTGCCGCCCTACCGACGGCCGCAGATAGGAAAGGTTATCGTGCGTTCCGTATTTGACCGTACACTCTTCGTGCTGGGCAGAGCTGCCGCCGTTGCGGCTCCGGCGGGTCTTGTGATCTGGCTTGCCGCTAATATACGCATAGACGGCGCAAGCCTGCTCGCATACTGTGCCGCCTTTCTTGACCCGTTCGCACGTCTTTTGGGCCTTGACGGCGTTATACTCATTGCCTTTATTTTGGGTTTCCCGGCCAATGAGATAGTGATACCGATTATTATAATGGCCTATATGTCAGAGGGCGCGCTCATAGAGCTCGGAAATTTAGTTCAGCTCAAAACGCTTTTCGTCTCCAACGGCTGGACCTGGACAACGGCCGTAAGCGTAATGCTTTTTTCACTGATGCACTGGCCATGCTCGACCACCCTTATGACCGTAAAAAAAGAAACCGGCAGCTTTAAATGGACTGCTCTTGCCGCAGTTCTGCCAACTGTATCGGGAATGCTCTTATGCTTTCTTTTCAACTCCGCCGTAAAATTCTTTGCATAAAAAGCGCCCCGATACAAAAGTATCGGGGCGCTTTTACATCTGCATCACGGCAGTGCCCTTCAGATTACAAACCCATAAGCACTTTGCGCAGCATAGCAAGATCGGCGGAATCCACTTTTTCGTCGCCGCTCATATCTCCGTTATAAAGGTTTTCGCTGATTCCCGCCGCGATCTTCTTCATCGCGACAAGATCCTTTATATTAAGCTGATAATCTCCGTTGGCGTCTCCTGCAAGCTCGCCGTCCTTAACCGCCGCCGGAGCGGAAGTCTCAAGTATTTTGCCGTCCGCATCCCTTGCGATGACCTGAATAACGTAATCAAGCTTCGGAACGGTAAAGCTGTATTCTGCCGCACTTATGCGTTCGGTGACCAAAGATGTTCCGCCGCTGTAAAGGGTAACGTCATAAGAATCCGCACCGTCAGTCTCAGCCCAGGAAACAGAAACAGCTCCGTCCTTATAAACCGCGTCCGCGGCAAGGCTTTCGCCCTTCTGACCCATATAGCCCATTTTGTAAGCCGCCGATGCATTGCTGTAAACCGTCTTGCCCTTCTGCTTCTGGGAATCCTTATCGCCGAGATCTGCGGTAAACGCGGACATATCGGTAATAAACCCGAAATTATCAAAGGTAACTACGGTATTGCCCGAAACCTTGCCCATTTCCATAATATTGCCTTCGACGTCCATATACTTCAGGTTGCCGTTGCCGGACGCAGCTCCGGTTATTTCTATACGGAAATCCACTGTTTCGTTATCTCCGAAACCATCCTTTGCAAAAAGGGAAAACGGCACTATAACATAACCGTTTTTGAAGGTGACCCAGTTGGAGGCTGCGCTCGGTGTTCCGTTGATATTGGCGCCGAAGCTCGCGGAATAGGCAATCCCGTCATCAGTGGAAATCTGATACATCTCAGAATTTACATTTTGAGCGGAAAATCCGCCGTCAGATCCGCCCGCTCTCCATGTGAATGCAAATTTCGGCAAAAGGGTTGCTGAGGCGTCCTGTATCTGGCTTGTATCACTGCGCTGTTCAAATTCCTGGCCGAACCAGAAGACCATTGCTTCGGCATCGTCAGGTACGGTGATATTTTTATAGATAATCTGAACAAACTGCTGGTCGGTAATCAGCCCCGACTGTTGGCCCAAAACCGTGCGTCCGGTGATAGCAGTGCCGTCGGGCGATTTATCTTCGACCGAAAGATTCATTCCCTGCGCCGTAACGTCAGTCCTGTCCGAACCGTCGTTAACTACAGTATAATAACCTGCCAGCGCTCCTACGCTCTTGAGTTGCGAAACAGCGGCAATACTGCCTCCGGCAAGAGCCAAAACCTGTACATCGTAGCCGTCTTCGCTGAGTCCGTCAGTCGAATACGAAAGGCCCGCCGTAGTGTCCGAAACCAAAAGCTTACCGTCTTTGGAATAAACATTTACGGTATATTCCTCTGCCGAGGGCACTTCGCCCCACGAAACGCTTACCGTTCCGTTATTGAGCACTGCGCTTAACTCCGCATCAAAACCGTTTGCCGCCATACGGCCCATCTTATAGGCAGCGGTCGAGCCGGTATAAACATCACAGCCGTTTTCGCTTCCGCTTTTTTCTCCGATATCGGCAAGAAACGCATCTGCGTCGGTAATGAATCCGACGTTATCTATAAACAGGCGGGTATTAGCTGAAATACCGTTATTGTCATCTATCATTTCACCTTCAGCGTTGAAATATTTCGAGCCGTCCGCCAGTCTTATCCGCAGATCAATAACAGTTTCATTTTCAAAAACCTCATTTCCGGCAACAAGACTTACCGGAACTATTACATAACCGTTTTTGAAATCTCCCCAATTAGAAGTTGCAGACGGCGTGCCGGTAAAAGCGCTGCCATTGGTAATGCTGCGCGATCTCACGGTTCCGTCATCGGTGGAAACGGTATAAACCGTATCGCTGACGCCTTCATTGCTGCCTATCCATGAAGTTGTATCGTTAAGCGATTCAGTGCTGGCGCCGTCACGATAGGAAATATTAAAGCGCTGGCAAAGCCACCATTCATCGCTCTGGATGGGGTCTACCGAATCGTTCACACCGTCAAATTCCTGACCGAACCAAAAAACAAAATACTTTGTCCCTGCAGGGGCGGTCAGATTGTCAAAAGCAAATGATATGCCTTTCTGAACATTACCCACCCCCGGCGTACTGGATTTGAACAGATAGGTCAGCGCCTTGCCGAACAGCGCGTCCTGTGTTCCGGTAAACGCATTGTTTGTGCCGGCAGCGGTATCTCCGGTATTCGCAATGCTGTAATAGCTGCCGTATCCGCCTTGCTCCGTATCAGCTGCAAAAACCGGAAGTGCCGCTGCCGCGAGGACTGCCGAAGCCAGCAGTACGGAAAAAACTGCCTTGATTTTTTTCATAAAACATACCTCTTTCTATATTTTTTCGGACGCCCTAAAGCGGTCCTTATGCTGAGCGCGGCCCAAGTCCGGCAATGACCCCGACCGCCGCCGAATGCCGAATTTTTAAAGCGAATAAACCTATGCGATTTAATAATAGACAAAATATCAATGAAATATTGACAAAAACGACAACTAAGAGTACAATTTAATTGATTTCAGATAAAGGAGGCCTAGAACATGAATACAGATAAAATAAACGCTTTTGCATTTGACCCCTGTGAATTTCCCTTCAATATAGAAGTCAGCGGAATTACCGATGATGACGAATTTCATATTACCCAGCGCAGCAACAGCTATTGCTATATCATAGAATATATCCTTCGCGGAAGCGGCACGCTGGTATGTGACAAAAAGACCTACCCGCTTTCCGCCGGCGATGTTTATCTTCTTCCCAAGGGGAGCGATCATAAGTATTTTCCGGATAAAAACGATCCATGGAAAAAGCTGTGGTTCAATATCGACGGCATCCTCGTTTCATCACTTATCGTATCCTACGGTCTTCAAAATAAGGTGGTTTTCAAAAATTTCGGAGACCCCGCTCTTTTTGAGGAGCTTTTCGAGCTGACCTCAAAGAACCTCTCGAAAAAGGAAATGCTTAAAGCAGCAAGCCTGATATTCCATAAAATCATGTATGCTCTTTACGATTTTGAAAACGCGAACAGCGGCGTAAATTCTATCAAGGGTCTGATAGATGCCAATCTGTACCGCAATGACTTTTCACTTCAGGAAATCGCCGATACCCTCTGTCTGTCCAAATCACACATAATAAATACCTTTAAAAAGGCATATGACCAAACGCCCTATCAGTATTTTATTTCCCAGCGCATCCAGCTTGCCTGCTCAATGCTTTTGAATTCACAGATGATGGTAAACGAGATCTCCGACGCTCTCAATTTTGCCGACCAGCATTATTTTACCAATGTCTTCAAAAATATCACCGGTATGACGCCGACTCAGTTCAAAAAAACCAATGCCGGCGACTATATTGAACGTTCAAATAAAAACATAAAAATCATTGACGAGCCGTTCAAGAGCTTTTAAAGCTAAATACCGTTTCACCGCAAAACGTACGCCTGATGCTTTTGCCGATACCAAACATCAGAAATTATTCTTTATGC
>USHL01000011.1 GCA_900554525.1 uncultured Oscillospiraceae bacterium
GCAGGGCGGCGGGTATGCGGACGCATATAATAGTATGCCTCGGCGCGGCGCTGACTTCGACGATGAGTATTTTTGCAAATCAGATGACCGGGGATACCGGCGACATTTTCAGGATTTCCGCACAGGTGGTTTCGGGAATAGGCTTTCTCGGCGCCGGTATGATAATACTGAAAAATAACAGTGTCATAACCGGACTCACCACGGCGGCGGGAATATGGACGACAAGTATTATAGGAATAGCGATAGGCTACGGTTTCTATTTGGGCGCGGTAAGCGCCGCGGTATTTTGTCTCGCAGCCACTGTTCTGCTGTCAAAGCTCGAACGCCGAAGAAAGTTTTTCACGGTGATTTATATAGAGCTCGACGATATGTATAAAACCAATCAAGTGCTTGATATACTTACCGAAAAGCTGAGCTTCGATTTTTATTACAGGGTGGTTCAGCCGAAAAGCGGATACAGCGGACATATAGGAATAGAGATAATGATAAACAAAAGAACCGACTATAACATAAAAGAACTGATAAATACCGAAAATATTGTTTATGCAGTTGAGGAGTAGCGGCTGCCGAATATAAAATCATAATCTGATTATAACCGACGGTACCGGAGTTATTTTCGGAGACTATGTGTTTGTGGCGCCGAACTGTTGCTTTACAACCGCCGAGTCTGCTGTCAATCCCGAGCAGCGAAAGGCGGGAACAGAGCTTGCCTATCCGCTCGCAATAGAAAACAATGTTTGGATAGGCTCCGGCCCGACGATACTTGCGGGCGTTACGATCGGAGATAATACGGCAGTAGACTCCGGAAGCGCAGTGCGGAAGCCCGTACCCGTGAACGTTGCTGCGGCGGGCGTTCCCTGCAGGGTTCCGAGGAAAATAACAGAGGAGGATAAATACCGTTATCCTATGTATAACGGTACATTTCATTGACTGTAAAATAAAACAGGGTTGGATGCTTATATTTCGTATCCGACCCTGTTTTGTCTTTATTATCTGAAACGGTTGATGATTTTAACGCGCCTTTCGTTTGTATATATCGGTAATAGTTTGATTTTTACAGGCAGACAATAAAATCGTTATTGACAAGATTATATGAAATGTCAGACCGGTAAAATGCAGATCCGTTTAGTTAAATTATAACGATTTTTAACGGATAAGATAACGTCTGTCAGATATAACAAATAGTTTGGCTCTGAATTTGGATTTTGTTACTATCGGACAAACGCAGCCGAGTGAGAAAATTTGTGATAAACCGGAAAGGTGTCGTCTTTTTGGACACTTTATGTATTTTGTCCCTTTCTTTTGTGCAGACAATCGGCTATTCTAGTATTGTAAAGTATTCTTTGTGTATACATATTTGCTTGAAAGGTGTTGCAGCGCATGAAGAAAGATATGACCGAAGTTCTGGTAGAATCAACGGTTCGCAGAACATTAAAGAATATCCGGGAGTCGCCGGAAAGGGCTACACGCAACTTGATTGATCTGGGGCTGGAATTTTCTAACGGCCGGTTCCAGAACAGACTGTTCAAGCAGGCACAGAAAATGCTGCAGAATCAGAAGAGTGCTTATTATGACCTTGTTAAAAATATTGTCACCACGGTGGACCATGACATCATCACCACATTTGGTGTCAATCTCGGTTATAACAGCTGTACAAAAGGCGCCAGGCTGATCCGTGAAATAGAGGCGGAAAAGGGATTCAATATCCCTTGGGCACTTAATTTGGCTGTCAATGAAGAAAAGCTGGAGAAAGAACCGGATTTTTACCCGTACGTGCTTCGGCAGGGCCGGTCATTGGGGATTAATACTTACCTTTTGTTTGTGTCCGGCTGTCCGGATAAAGTGATCCCTATGATAGAGAAAGAGCCAAAGTGCGCTTTTATACTTTTCCTGCACGGGCATCAGATCGGCAGTGCCTTTACGGAAAGAATGAAGGCAGTCAAAAACGTTATGATTTCAGTTTATACAGACACAGATATGCCGGACGCCTGCCGAAAGCTTCGGAACGCCGGGCTGCTGTATGCGGTTCATCAGCGGTATACCGAACAGGATAAGGAGAATGTTTTAAACGGTGAATGGCTGAAATCGGTCCTCCCCGTACATCCGGCGTTTGCCTTTTTACGGGCGGATTTTTCCTGCACTCAACAGACACAGGAGGAAATTTATCAGTATGTTACGGCTGTGCGGGATGAGCAGCAGGTTCCGTTGATTATCATGGATATCAAGCAGGATATACTGATGATTGATAAGGTTATTTCCGAAGGCGAGTGCTTGGCGGGCTTTGATACAGACGGCAGTTTGCGCACTCATGAAGGTTTCAAGCGGGACGAGCGGTATAACATCTTCAGTCATTCGCTGGAAGAAATTTTAAAAGGTGCCTCGAAAAAATAAATTCCGGCGCAGCGGCCGGAATGAGTTACGGAACGATAGTTCCCTGAAAGCTTATTTAAAGGTGGAGACGGCATTTTTTATGGCCTTTATGTATCGGCGATTTATTCCGGATCAGGTTCCGGATGAAATGCCTCAAAAATAGAATCCGAAGTGTGTACCAGACAGTTTTTTATCAGTCGGACAAATTCCTCCGGCGGCAAACAGTCCTTTTTCAGCAGCCAGCGCTTGATAGCGCAGAGCAGCGCATCGGTATAAAAATCAACGTAAAAAGGAAGAGCTTCATCCTTCCCGAAGCTTTCCTCCATATCAGCTGTTATGATGGTTGACACTATATCCCGGAAATACTCGGAAAAGGAATTTTGACCTTCAACCGTCATGGTTTTACGGTAGAAGCTGCGGTTGTTATAAAAATAGGCACACAGGTCATCCAGTATATCATACCCGGAATGATAGCCCTTTTCTTTCAGAGCTGCAATACATTCTGTATAATATATCCAGTTTACCAGGTCATACTTATCCTGAAAGTGATAATAGAAGCTTTTGCGGTTCATGTCGCAGGCTTCGCAGATATCGCTGACGCTTATCTTGGAGAAAGGCTTTGTTTTCATCAGTTCCTTAAGTGAAGAAGCCAGCGCTCTTTTGGTATTGTTGGAATCCGCCACAAGCCCACCTCCTGTAAGCAGTTATTACGTTAGTATAACATAAAAATTGGAATAAATCAACAAAAACATCGCTGCCTTTCCCACATTTCTTTTAGGACAAATCTGATTGAATGTCCAAAAAAGTAACACTTTTCAATAAGCGGGCAAAATTGTAACATCTTGCTTTTTTGTCCAATGACACAGCGCCGGTGCGCTGATAAAATAATACCATAAAAATGCCGAAAAGCCTTGATAAATCAAGGCTTTTCGCTTGGGCATCTTTTTTAGTGCCCTCTTATGGTGCGGGTAAGAGGACTTGAACCTCCACGACCTTGCGATCATTAGAACCTGAATCTAACGCGTCTGCCTATTCCGCCATACCCGCATATTAAGTTTTCGTCCTCTAAATTTTACACGGCGAGGACATCCGAGGCGGAGCATTCGCTTGATCCGCAAATATAAAAACGCATTTCTGCGGTTTTACCGAATTTACACCGAGATGGCGTTACCTGAATCTAGCGCGTCTGCCAGTTCCGCCATACCCGCATAATAAATTTCGTAGTGTGCAATCACACTACAAATATTTATTATACATATTTCCGGAAAAAAGTCAATATTAAAATGAATAAATATTGCTGTGAGATTAAATTGATGATATAATAAGGTAAAGCTTTGGATGATTTAAGGAGAAATAAGTATGGGACGTACCATTGCTGCTATTGCGACGCCTTTGGGAGAGGGAGCAATAGGGGTAATCAGGATATCAGGCGATACAGCGGCCGATGTAGCTGACAGCGTTTTTTTTCCGGTATCAGGCGGAAGGCTGAAGGAACTTGAAGGTTACCGCGCGGCTTATGGGGAGATACGCGATAACGGCCGAGTACTTGACGATGCCGTGGCTTTGGTATTTAGGACGCCAAAAAGCTATACCGGCGAGGATGTTGTAGAAATTTCGGTGCATGGCGGTCGGCTTATGCTTAAAGAGGTGCTGAGGCTTATACTTGCAAACGGTGCCTTTCCGGCAGAACCGGGTGAGTTTACCAAACGTGCCTTTTTAAACGGCAAGCTTGATCTTACGAGAGCGGAAAGCATAATGGGGCTTATTTCGGCGGGCAGCTCTGCCGAGCTCAGGCTTTCGCGCGCAGCGCATACCGGGAAGATAAGTATCAGAATACGGGAAACAGAAAAAAGTCTTGTAGCGGCTGCCTCAGCAATAGCAGCCTATTCGGATTATCCCGATGAGGATATAGAAGGTCTGGATTATGAAAGCTTTCTTTCGATGCTTAGCTCGGCAAGAGCGGAGATGTCTGACATGCTTTCGACGTATGACGCAGGACGGGTCATCCGTGAGGGGATAGATACAGCAATCGTCGGAAGTCCGAATGTGGGAAAATCTACTCTTATGAATATGCTGAGCGGTACCGACCGCTCTATAGTAACCGATATAGCTGGAACCACACGGGATGTGGTGGAAGAAACCGTGGCTGTCGGAGATATCATTCTTCACCTTGCCGATACTGCGGGTATACGCGGAACGGATGATAAGGTCGAAAGCATCGGCGTAGAACGCGCAAGGCAGAGGCTAGCCGCTGCTTCACTGGTGCTTGCTGTATTTGATTGTACAAAGCCGGTTGATGACGACGACATTAAACTGCTTTCCGAATTGAAAAGGGAAAATACGATTATAATTATAAATAAGACAGATCTGGAAGTTAAAATAGATACCAATATGTTTAAGGGCTTTGTGACGGTGGAAACCTCGGCCAAAAGCGGAGGGGGTTATTCGGAGCTGAGCAGGGCCATTGCTGATGTTTCGGGTGCGGCAATGCTTGATCCCGACAGTGCTGTTCTTATGAACGAACGTCAGCGCGCCTGCGCCGAGAGAGCGCTTAACGCACTTGACGAGGCGGTTTCGGCGCTTACGGGCGGTTGTACGATGGATGCGGTAGGTGTCTGTGTGGACGACGCGCTTGCCGCGTTATTTGAACTGACGGGCAAGAGGGTGACTAACGAGGTAACCGATGAAATCTTCCGCAGATTTTGTGTCGGCAAATAGCTTTATTGAACATTCACGGTCTTTTGACTGTGAATGTTTTCATTTTAAATGTGAACAGATTGTAAAAGGTCAAAGAAAGTCAAAGAAAAATTCAAAAAAGTATTGACATTTGAAAAAATAGGCATATAATATAATCGTTAGCACTCATAAGAGCGGAGTGCTAATATCGGATTTTTGTAATAAGGAGGAGGCTTAAATGGAGCTTAGTTCCCGTAAGAGAGCAGTTTTGGCGGCGGTTGTAAAATCGTATATTGAAACCGGTGAGCCGGTCGGCTCCAAGCTGCTTACAGGGCTGTTGGATAACGCTCCTTCCTCCGCAACGCTTCGGAACGAGCTGAGCGAGCTTTGCGAGCTTGGGCTTTTGAGTCAGCCGCACACCTCCGCCGGAAGAATACCGACCGCAAACGGATTAAGGTTTTACATCGATGCTCTTATGGCGCCGAAAGCGATATCAGGAAGCGCTAAGCGCTTTATAGATACTCGGTTTTTGGATATACGCTGCGAGCCGGAAAATATCCCGTCTGCGGCGGGGCAGATAATTTCGGATCTTACAGGCCTGCCGTCGGTTGCTTCTCTCGTGGCGGAGCATACTCCGAGGGTGAAAAAGGTAGAGCTGATGCCGCTTGGACGTTATTCGGTTATGCTTTTGCTGATTACCGACGACGGCAGAGTGCGCAGCCGGGTTTTCCGTTTTGATTCCGATTTTTCCGAGGAGCTTATAAAGAGCTTTCACGATACGGCAGCCCGCTGTATACACGGCAGACAGATGGATGAGCTTACAAGGGCGTATATGCAGGGTGTTACCGCGTCGGCGGGAATAGGCTTTTTAAAGCTTATGCCGCTCATTTCCGCGGTTTTTGAGATGGCGCAGGGGATAGAGGATAAAACTCTCAGGCTCGGCGGAGAGGATTGTATTTATAATATCTGCAAAACCGAGGCTTCGGCGCGCGGTCTTAAGTCGCTTGTCGAGCGAGGTGAACCGATGGTGTCACTGCTGAACGGAATTAAGGGACGCGTCGGTGTTATATTTGGTGCGGAAACCGGCTGCCAGGAACTTAGAAGCGGTACAGTGATTGCGGCCAAATACGGTCCGTCCGGCAGCTTTAAGGGAGCTGTCGGCGTTATAGGCCCGAACCGCATGTCATATGAGCAGATAATTCCCAGCATCGAGTATATCGCACAGAGACTTACCGACCTTATGGATCGGGCACAAAAGGATATGGAGGATTGATCCATGGTGACAGAAGAAACTAAAAACACGGCAGAAACCGCCGAGAAAGAGAAAAAAACGGAGTCTGTTGAGGAAGTTAAGACCGTCAAAAAGGAAAAAAAGAGTAAAAAAGATGCTGAAATAGAACGTCTCAAGGCGGAGCTGGAAAAGAAAAACGATATACTGCTGCGTACTGCCGCCGAGTTCGACAATTACAAAAAGCGTACCGAGCGGGAAAAAGCCGGAGTTGCCGAGTACGCCAAAGCACAGCTGATAAAGGAGCTTTTGCCGATACTCGACAATATAGACCGTGCGGCGGCGGCCGATAAGGAAAGCGCGGATTATCTGAAAGGCATTGAGATGATCGTAAAGCAGTTTGAGGCGCTTACGGGTAATCTCAAAATCACCGAAACGGCAAGCGCCGGTGACAGCTTTGATCCTAACATACACGAGGCTGTAATGCATATAGAGGATGAGGCGCTCGGTGAAAACGTAATTGCAGAGGTACTGCAAAAAGGCTACAAAATCGGTGACACGGTAATAAGACCCGCGATGGTAAAGGTTGCAAATTAAATCATAAAGATATATTGGAGGAAACAATAATGGGAAAAATAATAGGAATTGACTTGGGAACTACAAATTCATGCGTTGCGGTAATGGAGGGCGGCGAGCCGGTAGTTATCGCTAACGCCGAGGGTGCCCGTACCACTCCGTCGGTTGTCGCTTTTTCAAAGACCGGCGAAAGAATGGTGGGTCAGGTGGCAAAGCGTCAGGCTATAACCAACCCCGACCGCACAATAAGCTCAATAAAGCGTGAGATGGGTACGGCTCATACGGTGGAAATCGACGGCAAAAAGTATACTCCGCAGGAGATTTCAGCCATAATTCTTCAGAAGCTTAAAGCAGACGCCGAGGCTTATCTCGGTCAGACGGTTTCCGAAGCGGTAATCACCGTTCCGGCATATTTTACCGACGCACAGCGTCAGGCTACCAAGGACGCCGGTAAGATAGCGGGACTTGAGGTCAAGCGTATAATCAATGAGCCTACCGCCGCGGCGCTGGCTTACAGCATCGATAAGGAAGACGATCAGAAGGTTATGGTATATGACCTCGGCGGCGGTACTTTCGATGTCTCCATAATTGAAATGGGCGACGGTGTTCAGGAGGTTTTGGCTACCGCGGGTAACAACAGGCTCGGCGGCGACGACTTCGACAAGCGCATTATGGATTATATAGTCAATACCTTTAAGGCTGAGCAGGGAATAGATCTTTCCGGCGATAAAATGGCTATGCAGCGTATAAAAGAAGCGGCTGAAAAGGCAAAGATCGACCTTTCGGGTATGAGTACAACCGATATAAATCTGCCCTTTATAACTGCCGATTCCACAGGCCCGAAGCATTTTGAGACTACTCTTACGAGGGCGAAGTTCAACGAGCTTACCGCAGATCTTGTTGACGCTACGATGGGACCTGTCCGTCAGGCACTTTCTGATTCTGGTCTTGACAAGAGCGAGATAAACAAGGTCTTGATGGTGGGCGGCTCTTCGCGTATACCTGCTGTGCAGGAAGCGATAAAGAACTTTATGGGCAAGGAGCCTTTCAAGGGTATAAACCCCGATGAATGTGTTGCTATCGGCGCTTCGCTTCAGGCGGGCGTTCTCGGCGGCGATGTAAAGGGACTGCTTCTGCTTGATGTCACCCCGCTTTCACTCGGTATCGAAACTATGGGCGGCGTTTCCACAAAGGTTATCGACCGTAATACGACGATTCCTGCAAAGAAAAGTCAGATATTCTCGACTGCCGCTGACGGCCAGACCTCGGTTGAGGTGCATGTGCTTCAGGGTGAGCGTGAATTCGCCAAGGACAACAAGACTCTCGGCGTATTCCATCTTGACGGTATAGCACCTGCTCCGCGCGGGATACCCCAGATTGAGGTTACATTTGATATAGACGCCAACGGTATAGTTCACGTTTCGGCTAAGGATCTCGGCACCGGCAAGGAAAACAATATCACCATTACCTCAAATACTAATATGTCTAAAGAGGATATTGATAAGGCTGTCAAGGAAGCCGAGCAGTATGCCGCGGAGGACAAAAAACGCCGTGAATCGGTGGATGTCCGCAATAACGCCGACCAGATGATTTATCAGACCGAAAAGACGGTAAACGAATTCGGCGATAAGCTTTCCGAGGAAGAAAAGAATAAGATAAACACCGCTAAGGAGGCGTTGAAAGAGGCGCTTAAGGGTGAGGATACCGATGCTATCAAGGCAAAGCAGGAGGAACTGCAGAAGGAGCTTTTCGCAGTCAGTGAAAAGGTTTATAAAGCGGCTAATCCGCAGCAGGGAGCTCAGGCTGATCCCAATGCCGGTGCGCAGCAGGGCGATCCGAATGTTTACGAGGCAGACTATACCGACGTAGACGACAGCAATAAGCAGTAAGCGGTTTTGGAATTATTCCGGCGGATACCGGAATAATTCCGTATATTTTGTTTAGGAGAAATTTGTTTTGGCTGACGATAAAAGAGATTATTATGAAGTCCTCGGCGTTGACAGGTCGGTTTCGGACGATGATCTTAAAAAGGCATACCGTAAGGCGGCGAAGAAATACCATCCTGATTTAAACCCCGGCGACAAAGAGGCCGAAAAGAAATTCAAGGAGGTAAACGAGGCCTACGAGGTGCTGTCTGATAAAGAAAAACGCGCGCGTTATGACCAGTTCGGCCACGCAGGTGTCGACCCGAATTTCGGAGCCGGCGGGGGCGGCTTCGGCGGCGGCTTTACCGGAGATTTCGGAGACCTCGGTGACATATTCAACTCGTTTTTCGGCGGCGGCTTCGGCGGCAGATCAAGGAGTAACCCGAACGCTCCGAGAAGAGGAAACGACGCGGCGGCGGCTGTCAATCTTTCCTTTGAGGAGGCGGCCAAGGGCTGCCGCAAGACGGTAAAGGTTACTAAAATCGAAAACTGTAAGGAATGCGGCGGCAGCGGCGCGGAAAAGGGAAGTCAGCCTAAAACCTGTCCGGTATGCCATGGTACAGGTCAAGTTTCGACTACTCAGCGCACTCCGTTCGGCGTGATGCAGACCCAGAAGGTCTGCGATAACTGCCGCGGCAGCGGTAAAATTATCGATAAGCCATGCCACACCTGTGCCGGAAAGGGAAGAATTCGTCATACCGTTGAGACGGCGGTAGATATTCCGGCAGGTATAGACGACGGTCAGGTAATAAATCTGCGGGGGGGAGGAGACGCCGGTACAAACGGCGGACCTTCGGGTGATCTTCGCATAAATGTTAATGTCCGTCCGCATCCGATTTTCGAACGTGACGGCTACGATGTATACTGCGAAATACCGATAACCTTTACACAGGCGGCCTTAGGCGATGAGATAGTAGTTCCGACGCTTGACGGCAAGGTCAAATTTACGATACATGAGGGTACACAGCCCGGCGATGAATTCAAGCTGCGCGGCAAAGGAATACAGCGGCTCAACTATTCCGGCAGGGGAGATCAGTACGTTAAGATAAACGTAGAAGTTCCGAAGGAGCTTTCAAAAGCGCAGAAGGAAAAGCTTCGCGAGTTTGAAAAAGCTACCGATGAAAAGAATTATAGAAAAAGCAAAGGTTTTATGAATAAGCTTAAAGAATTTTTTAATGAATAATAAATCCTGTTTGCTTTATTTGAGATATCGCTGACGTAGAAAAGTCGGCAGTATGTATCCGGAAGGAGAAATCCTTCCGGATACTGCTTTTTCAGACAGGCTTTGTTGCGGGGTATGCAAGAACTTCGTAGTGGGCATACCGTTCTGCTCCGGCAGTTGGAACGCATAAGGGATGAAAATTGATTTTCCTGCTGTGTGCAAATACTTTCCGAACACCTGCCCGATAGGTGAAGGTCTGCTTTGCCTATGCGCTTGCCGGTATACTTCCCGTACTGACAAGCATTGCAGGTCTGCCGGATATTAAAGAATAAACTAAAATCAATCCTCGCTTTCAAGTCGGTTAAATCCGATGGGATGGCGGGGAGATTTTTATTGCTATAAATGCAAAAATGTTTTTAATCAACAAATTTTTCGTGTGAAGTTTCGTGTGATTTTAAGCTGTTTTGTGTGACATTTATAATGTTTTTAATGTCAATTAGATGCTTTTAAAGACAATTATTAATAGTCTAAAAATGGCATAAATAAAGGAAATTACACTGCTTATGCGCAATTCCCGACATGGCAGAGTGGGTGGGATTCGAATCTACGAGCCCATCAGGACTATCTGATTTCGAGTTTTATCGCCATCTGTTAATTACATGCTTTTTCCTGTCAGTTTCAGTCAGCCCTGTACGCCCGCAAAGCCGCATAAAATCTGGGTTTTTTGAGAAAATCGCCCGAAAATACTGAGGAATCGCCCATCGGTTCCAATCAGCGATTTTTCCGCTTTTGGAAAGAACTGCGGAAAGAACGGAAAGAACAAAATTTGAAAGGCAATACACGGACAGTTCGAATACCGGCAAAGCTTACAGAAATATGAGGTGTATTGTCATGAAAGAAAACGCAATCAACTGGGACGACGTTCCCGATATTATCACAAAGGATCAGCTGTATCGGATTTGCCATATCAGCAAATCCACCGCCCTGTACCTGCTCCAAAGCGGGAAGATCCCCTGCGAGTACACGGGCAAGAAAACAAGATGCTACAAAATCAAGAAGGAGGACGTCATCGCTTATCTGGAAAACCGCAAAGTGTTCCCCGAAAGCTATTCCGCCCCGGCGGGCTGGTACAAGGGCGATTATACCGTGCAGATGGAGGAGCAGGTTCCCAAAATCGTGCTGGAGCATTTGCGGCTGTATTATACCGAGCTGCTCTCCGGCTATCCCGACGTGCTGACCACGCAGACGGTCTCCAAAATCACCGGCTACGGAAAAACCGCTATCAACAACTGGTGCAATCAGGGGCACATCAAGTCTTTTCGGAAAAACAATGTTAACCACATTCCGAAAATCTATTTGGTGGAGTTTTTCTGCTCTGCCTACTTTCGCACCATCACCCGTAAATCGCCGTGGCACATCCGCACCCTGCAAGGCTTTTCAAGCTGGCGGAAAATCCGTGACCTGCACACGGCAGAGGCGGAAGGAGGTGCGGAGTAATGACAAATTTTCTGGAAGAGCTGTACTACGGAAATCTTGACCCGCAGGCGAGAGGGTATCGGAAGGACAGCAATATTTTGAAGGTTTCGGAGAACATCAACGAGTTGGAAGAAAAACTCACGCAGCGTCTGAACGGCGAGGAAAAGAAGCTGTTTCTTGATTTCTGCAATGCCTACGGCGAGCTGATGGGCGACACAGGACTGGATTCGTTCATCGTTGGCTTCCGCCTCGGCGCTAAAATGATTTTCGATACCTTTTGCAGCGACGACGCACCGTTTGAAAGCATTTTGAAAGAATGAAAGGTTTGCCGAGTCGAAATTTAGTCAATTACGATTGACTAAATTGCAGTTGACTAATTTTTCTAACATACAATGTGCAATCATCAAAATCGCACATTCGTAAACCAAAACCTCCTTTGGTACAATGAGCGTATCAAAGGAGGTTTTAATTATGGCTAAAACAATATTTGAACAAACGGGCGGCACATACACCATGCAGGGCGACTATTGTCTGCCCAGTCTGACCTTACCACCCGAAGAAGAACGCCCCGTCGGCGTGTGGGCGCATCGCCGCAGGCAGTACCTGAAGCAGCACCACAAAATCCTGTACTACAATCTGCTCACTTCCGGCAAGCTTCAATCACACCTTGCAGATGTTGAGGAAGAAGCACAATCTCTTTTTCTTCGGCTAGTCAAAGAATACGCCGAGCGTGAGGGCGTAACCGAACAGCTGAAAGTGGAGAATCCAACGGAGTGGGTGCAGAAAATGAACAATATCCGCAATCGGGTGGCAGAAACCGTTTGTGCCGACTTGATTTTTGCGTAACAACAGAAAAAGCGAAAAAAATAGTCAAGTGCAATTTACCAAATCGTACTTGACTAATTTTTATTTTGTAGTATACTATATTCAGAAAATCTATCGGCAGATAGGAGGCAACCAGCCATGTTTATTGGCAGAGAGCGTGAACTTGCAGCGCTGAGCAAGTTATATAAATCGGACAAGTTTGAATTTGTTGTAATCTATGGTCGCCGCCGTGTCGGCAAAACGGCGCTGATCAGCCGGTTTATTGATGATAAAAATGCAATCTACTTTATGGGCGTCGAGAGTAACGCCAAGCAGAATCTTGAAAATTTCAGCAAGAGCATTCTAAGCTTTAGCACCGGCATGGATGCTGAAACCTCTTTCCTGTCCTTTCAGGCGGCTTTGGAATACGTGTTTAAGCTGTCCGAAAAAGAACGGATTATTCTTGCTATTGACGAATACCCCTATGTCGCCCGTTCGTCGAAAAGCCTCGCTTCCACCATCCAGCTTTTGATCGACCAATACAAGGATACTTCCAAGCTTATGCTGATCCTATGCGGCTCGTCCATGTCCTATATGGAAGACCATGTCCTCGCCTACAAAGCGCCGCTTTACGGCAGACGGACGGCGCAGATGAAAATTCTCCCCTTTGACTTTGAGGAGACATGCCTTTATTTCAAAAATTTCACCGATGAAGAGAAAGCCTATGTATACGGAATCGTAGGCGGCACACCCCAGTATTTACTTCAGATGAGCGATAAGCTGAGTATTGAGGACAATATTAAAAACACATTCCTGAATCCCAACTCCGCCCTGTTTGAAGAACCGGAAAACCTGCTCAAGCAGGAGGTGCGAGAACCGGCACTCTACAATGCCATCATCACGGCGATTGCGACTGGCGCTTCCCGTATGTCGGAGATTTCTGGAAAGGTTGGCGAAAGCACCAACATTTGCTCCGCCTATGTGAAAAACCTGATCTCCCTCGGCATTATCGAAAAGGAAACGCCATACGGTGAAAAGGCGTCCCGAAAAGCGATTTACTCTATTGCGGACAATATGTTCCGCTTCTGGTATCGTTTTGTACCAGAAAACAATTCGATCATCGCCCGTGGTGCTGCTGATCTGGCCTACAAACGCATCGAGCCGCATCTGTCCGACTATATGGGCAAGGTGTTTGAGGAAATCTGCAAGCAGTATCTCTGGAAGTTGTTGCTTTCCGGCGAATGCCCGGTGGAGTTTTCCTCTCTCGGCCGCTGGTGGGGCAACGATCCCAAGGAAAAGCGGCAGGCGGAAATCGACATCCTCGCCGAACAAGATAAAAACACCGCTCTTTTCGGGGAGTGCAAATGGACGAATGAGAAAGTCGATCTCGGCGTTTTGGAAACACTTGTAAAGCGCAGCGAGCTATTCCCCTACAAGAATGTCCACTACTACCTCTTTGCCAAAACCGGATTTACCAAAGGGTGTATAGACCGGGCAAGTGAGATGAGAAATGTGACGCTAGTGGCCTACAAGGATATGCTGCGCTAACGTCCGTATAAGGATAAAACATTTGCAAACAGAGGTGCTCACAAAATGGTGAATGATAAAATAAATGTAGTTGGTACAAATATTGCTGAAAAGGCAACGATGATATGGAATGTGGCAGATATGCTTCGTGGCCCGTTTAAGCCACATGAATACGGTCTGGTTATTCTGCCTATGACGGTAGTGAAACGTTTTCACGATTGTTTACTGCCTACGCACGAAGCTGTATTAAAAGAATATGAATCAAAGAAGCATTTAGCGGTAATTGACGGCTTTTTGACGCGTGCGTCCGGTTATCAATTTTATAATACAAGCAAATTTGTTTTTGAATCGCTGCTTGCAGATCCCGAAAATATTGAGACTAATTTCCGTGATTATCTGGCAGGTTTTTCAGCGAATGTGCAAGATGTTCTTGCTAAATTTGACTTTGATAACATCATCCGCAGAATGGTTGAAAGCAATACCTTGTATCTTGTAATAAAAGAATTCAATACGCAAAAGGGGTATTTGGGCCCTGATAAAATTAGCGCTGTGGACTGCGGTTATATTTTTGAGGATTTGGTTCGCCGCTTTTCGGAGTCGTTTGGTGAAGAAGCCGGAGCCCATTTTACCAGTCGTGATATTATTTATCTGATGACCGACCTGCTTCTTACGGATGCAAAGCTTGATGAAACAGGCAATGTCACAGTCTATGATATGACAATGGGCACCAGTCAGATGCTTTCCTGTATGGAAGAGAGAATCCACGAGTTGAACGAAGATATAGAAGTTACCTGCTTCGGGCAGGAATTTAATCCCTCTACTTTTGCTATCGCAAAGGCAGACATGATGATTCGTGGCGGCGATCCAAACAATATGCGATTTGGAGATACTCTTTCGGATGATCAGTTTAAAGGCTTCACTTTTAAGTACTGCATTTCCAACCCACCGTTTGGTATTGATTGGAAGCGAGAGCAGAAAGCCGTCGAAGCGGAAGCTAAACTTGGTGAGCTGGGAAGATTTGCTCCGGGACTTCCGAAAATCAGCGATGGTCAGCAGCTTTTTGTTCTGAACGGTCTTTCCAAGCTTGCGCCTGATGGCAGAATGGCGATTATTCAGAATGGTTCTCCGCTGTTTTCGGGCGACGCAGGCAGCGGCCCCTCTAACATCCGTCAGTACATATTGGAAAACGACTGGCTTGATGCAATCATCCAACTTTCTACCGACCAGTTTATGAACACGGGAATCAGCACCTATATTTGGATTTTATCCAAGGACAAGCCTGCCTATCGTGCAGGGAAGGTACAACTTATTGATGCCTCCCATTGCTATGAACAGCGCAGGAAGTCTATCGGAACCAAACGCAACGATATTACCGACCTTTGCCGCAATCTGATTGTAGAAGCATATGGCGAGTATAAAAACGACGCGGTTTACGGCGACAAGAACGGCGTTTATTGTCACAGCAAGATTTTTGGCTCGGAAGAATTCGGATACAACAAAATCGTTGTAGAACGCC
>USHL01000012.1 GCA_900554525.1 uncultured Oscillospiraceae bacterium
GCTTTACCGCCCAAAGGCTGCTGGGTAACCAGAGAGTACGGACCGGTCGAGCGCGCGTGAATCTTATCGTCAACCAGATGATGCAGCTTGAGATAATACATATATCCGACAGTTACCGGATTATCGAACGGCTCTCCGGTGCGTCCGTCGTAAAGCTGGGTTTTGGCGTCCTTTCTCAGCGGTATACGTGAAAAGTCGATTCCGGGAGTATTTTTATACTGATAATCCCCGCCCTTGGTCGCTTCCTCCGCCAGCTCGAAGCAGCTACGGATATCGTCTTCATGCGCGCCGTCGAAAACCGGCGTGCAGATATTCCAGCCAAGCGCCCGCGCGGCATAACCGAGGTGAACCTCGAGCACCTGACCGATATTCATACGTGAAGGAACGCCGAGAGGATTAAGAACTATATCAAGCGGTGTGCCGTCCGGCAGGAAGGGCATATCCTCGCTCGGAAGAATACGGGAAACAACGCCCTTGTTACCGTGGCGTCCGGCCATCTTATCGCCGACAGAAATCTTACGCTTCTGAGCGATATAGCAGCGAACCACCACATTCACGCCGGGGCTTAATTCCGAAGAATTTTCCCTTGTAAATACCTTGACATCGACTATTGTGCCGTATTCGCCGTGCGGAACACGAAGGGAGGTGTCGCGCACCTCGCGCGCCTTTTCGCCGAATATCGCACGCAGAAGCCTTTCCTCTGCCGTAAGCTCGGTTTCACCCTTGGGGGTTACCTTGCCGACAAGTATATCGCCCGCCGTAACCTCGGCTCCGACGCGGATTATGCCGCGTTCGTCAAGATCCTTGAGCGCATCCTCACCGACATTCGGAATATCCCTGGTGATTTCCTCCGGCCCGAGCTTTGTATCGCGGGCCTCGAGTTCGTATTCTTCAATATGGATGGAAGTATAAATATCGTCGCGGACAAGGCGCTCGTTTATAAGCACCGCGTCCTCATAGTTATAGCCCTCCCACGTCATAAAGCCTATAAGGGCGTTTCTGCCGAGAGAAATCTCGCCGTTGCTGGTGGCCGGACCGTCGGCGATAACGTCGCCCTCGGCAACCTTTTCGCCCACCTTCACCACCGGACGCTGGTTTATACATGTGCCGTGATTGGAGCGCTGGAACTTGATAAGCTTATATTCGTCGATTTCTCCGTTTTCGGCACGTACCCTGATCATATCCGCACTGACATAAGATACTTCGCCTGCGCGCTTTGCCAGCACCACGACCCCGGAATCGACCGCCGCCTTATATTCCATACCTGTCGCGACTATCGGGTTTTCAGGACGCAGCAGCGGAACCGCCTGCTTCTGCATGTTAGAGCCCATAAGCGCGCGGTTGGTATCGTCATTTTCAAGGAACGGAATCATCGCCGTAGCGACCGAAACCACCATTTTCGGCGAAACGTCCATATAATCGGCACGGGAAGCCTCCACCTCCACAAAGCTGTCACGGTAACGGGCATTCACCTTTTTATTCACAAAGTATCCGTTTTCGTCAAGCGGCTCATTAGCCTGCGCGACGACATAATCGTCCTCCTCGTCGGCAGTCATATAAACCACCTCGTCGAGCACACGGCCGGTTTCTTTATCTACCTTACGGAATGGTGTTTCAATAAAGCCGTATTTATTTATCTTGGCAAATGTAGCAAGATAAGAAATAAGACCGATATTAGGACCTTCCGGAGTCTCTATAGGACACATACGCCCGTAATGCGTGTAGTGAACGTCGCGCACCTCGAATGAAGCGCGGTCTCTTGAAAGTCCGCCCGGGCCGAGCGCAGAAAGACGGCGCTTATGGGTAAGCTCGGAAAGCGGATTGGTCTGATCCATAAACTGAGAAAGCGGAGACGAACCGAAAAATTCTTTTATGGCCGCCACGACCGGACGGATATTTATCAGCGACTGAGGAGTGATGCTGTCGGCATCCTGCGACTGCAGAGTCATTTTTTCGCGCACTACCCTTTCCATTCTGGAAATGCCGATGCGGAACTGGTTCTGCAAAAGCTCGCCGACCGAACGGATACGGCGGTTGCCCAGGTGATCGATATCGTCTACGCTGCCGACACTGCGCGGCAAGCCTAAGAAATAGCTTACAGAGGCAAAAATATCATCTATGGTAATGGTTTTGGGAATAAGCTCGTCGGCGTGCTCCAAAAGCGCCTCGCGCAGCTGTGCCTTATCCGGGCTGTTTTCAATAAGCTCTTTAAGCACGGCGAAGGACACCATTTCATTTATGCCGAGACTGTCGAGCTCTTCAAGCTCCTCGGTCGTAAAATCGGTAAAATCGGCAAGCGGCACCATTCCGTTGGAAAGAACCTTTACCTCACTTATATTGCCTTCGTTGTCGGTAACCCTTATATAAGCGGTTTCAACGCCCTTTTTCTCAATAAGCTCGGCAAGCTCCTTAGTGACAGTCGTATCTGCTTCCGCGATTATCTCGCCGGTCATCGGGTCTGCCACGGGGCGCGACAAAACCGCGCCGCGGATGCGGGCGCCTATTGCCAGCTTTTTATTGTATTTATAACGGCCCACGCGTGAGATATCGTAACGGTGCGGGTCGAAAAACAGCTGCTCAAGATAGCTCTTCGCGCCCTCAACGGTTACCGGCTCACTCGGACGGAGCTTTTTATAAACCTCTATCAGTGCATCCTCCACCGACTTGGTGTCGTCAGCCTCCAGAGTAGCTTCAAGTCTTTCATCCTCGCCGAACAACGCGCGTATCTGTGAACTGTCACCGAGACCTAAAGCACGGATAAAGGTGGTTATCGGCAGTTTACGGTTTTTATCTATACGGACATAAAGCACATCGTTGGCAGAAGTTTCATATTCAAGCCATGCGCCGCGATTAGGAATTATTGTGGAGGAAAACAGCTTTTTACCGGTTTTTTCATCGGCTTTTTCGGCATAATAAACCCCGGGGGATCTAACGAGCTGCGACACCACTGCGCGTTCGGCGCCGTTTATTACAAATGTACCGGATTCGGTCATTATCGGGAAGTCTCCCATAGAAACTTCGCTTTCCTTAATCTCTCCGGTTTCGTTGTTCACAAGCCGCGCAATTACTCTGAGCGGGGCGGCGTAGGTTGTATCGCGTGCCTTGCATTCGGCAAGATCGTATTTAGGGTTATCGTCAATACGGTAATCCACAAAGCTGAGCTCCAGATTTCCGCTGTAATCGGTTATAGCGGACATTTCTCTGAAGACTTCTTTCAGACCCTCCTCGACAAACCACTTGTATGAATCCTTCTGAATCTCAATGAGGTTTGGCATATCGATGACTTCATTGATTTTTGAAAAGGTCATTCGAGTGTTTTTACCTAAGCTGACAGGTTTAACCATTGAAGTTGGCTCCATAGGTCTGCAATCACTCCTCCATATATTTTCGGCACGGCATAAAAAACGCCGCAAGAACACATCTGTGACGGATATTCCGCTCGGTTATCAAAGCCGGAATTATATCATAAAATATAACAGGCGCACAATACCCCATCATCATTAGTAATTCATAATTATATACCAAACAAAGCCAATAGTCAAGCCTTATTTTAAATATTTCCAAAATAAAAAACTCCGGAAAGTACCTTACTTCCGGAGTTTTGACATATATTCTTATTTTAATACGCTTTACCCCAATACAGCATATGCTTTGCCTCTTTACCGCAACAGACGCATTTGCCGTCTATGCTTTCCTGCTCAAAGGGTATGCAGCGAGAAGACACTCCCGCCTGCTCCTTAAGCATATCCTCACATTCACGGCTTCCGCACCACATAGCGCGGATGAAGCCCGGCTTATTTTCGGCCGTTGCCTTCATTTCCTCCATGCTGTGTGCATCAAAGGTCATAGCAGACCTTCTTGCAAGAGCTTTGCTGTAAAGCCCGTCGCGCACCGCCTGCAGCAGCTCGGGTATTTTTGTTTCAAGCTCATCGAGCGATACAGCGGTTTTCTCGCCGTTGTCGCGCCTTACTGCTATACAGCTGTTATTCTCTATATCCTTCGGCCCCAGCTCTATGCGAAGAGGAACTCCCTTCATTTCGTATTCCGCAAATTTCCAGCCCGGCGACTGCTCACTCAAATCTATTTTTGCGCGGCAGATCTTTTTGAGCCTTTCATATACCTCCGACGCTTTTTCCGTAACGCCGGCCTTATGAGTAGCGATGGGTATAAGCACCGCCTGTATCGGAGCTACTGCCGGCGGCAGAACAAGACCGCTGTCGTCTCCATGAGTCATAATGATCGCGCCGATAAGGCGGGTGGATATTCCCCACGAGGTCTCAAACGGAGTTCTCGGCATATTGTCCTTATCTGTAAATTCAATGCCGAAGGCTTTTGCAAAGCCGTCCCCGAAATAATGCGACGTGCCGCTCTGCAGCGCCTTTCCGTCGTGCATAAGCGCTTCTATTGTGTATGTGGCCTCGGCGCCCGCGAAACGCTCCTTTTCAGTCTTCTGACCCTTTATTACCGGCATTGCCAGAAATTCCTCGGCAAAGCGGGCGTAAATATTGAGCATCTGAATAGTTTCGGCTTTGGCCTCTTCGGCAGTGGCGTGGACGGTATGCCCCTCCTGCCACAAAAATTCGCGAGAGCGGAGGAAAGGCCTCGTAGTCTTTTCCCAGCGCACAACGCTGCACCACTGATTATAAAGCTTAGGCAGATCGCGGTAGGAATGTACTATGTTTTTAAAGTGATCGCAGAAAAGGGTCTCAGAGGTGGGTCGCACGCAAAGACGCTCCTCCAGTTCCTCCTCGCCGCCATGAGTTATCCACGCGACCTCAGGGGCAAAGCCCTCTACATGATCCTTTTCCTTTTGCAGCAGACTTTCGGGGATAAACATAGGCATATAAACATTTTCATGCCCGGTCTCCTTGAAAAGACCGTCTACAATATGCTGAATGTTTTCCCATATAGCGTAGCCGTACGGGCGTATTATCATACACCCCTTGACCGAAGAATAATCGATAAGCTCGGCCTTTATCACCACATCGGTATACCATTTGGCAAAATCCTCGTCCATTGAGGTAATAGCTTTTACTTGTTTTTCCTTAAGCATACAAAAGAGCGCTCCTGCGCCCGTCCCCACCTTTCATCTTCTGTACCGTAATATTATAAAGCAAGCTTACAGAATTTGCAACATTTTTTAAAATTTTCAAAAATCTATTGACAAACGGCCCGGAAACACATATTATTTGTTTAAACATAACTGTAAATTTTCAAGGAGGCAAATCTTATGTTATTTGAAAAAATAAAAGAAATTTTGGCCGAGCAGCTTGACGCCGATCCCGAAATGATAACAATGGAAACCAGAATCGCCGAAGATCTGAACGCTGACAGTCTCGATGTTGTTGAGCTCCTTATGTCGATAGAAGATGAATTTGAGGTCTCCATCCCCGATGAGGAGATCGAAAAGCTCAAAACGGTCGGCGACGTAGTCGAATATATACAAAACAATATGTGATAAAAAAGGGACAGCACAAAGGCTGTCCCTTAAAAATATCTATCCCGCCGCCCGAAACGGGCGGTGCTTTTTATTCGGCTTGATCTTTAAGCGCGTTGAGCTTCTCAATACAATTTTTACAAACAGTATACGTACCGAACTGAACACTGTCCGCAAGAGAATCGCAGAATATACAAGTGGGCTGATATTTTTTGAGTACGACTTTATCGCCGTCCATATAAATCTCAAAGCTGTCGACATCGTTTTCGACCCTGAGCTGCTTGCGAATCTCCTTGGGTATCACAACACGACCCATTTTATCGACGGCTCTGACCATTCCGGTAGACTTCATTTTTTCACCTCCATAATAAAATTTAATGATTAAAGCGCACCCCAATCTATTTCCGGCAGACTGTTTTCGCGCAAAAGCTCGTTGGTTTTTGAAAAATGGCGGCAGCCGAAAAAGCCGCGGTGCGCCGAAAGCGGGCTCGGATGAACCGTTATAAGCTTATAATGCCTCGGGTTTGTGATTATCCGCGCCTTTTTTTCGGCATGTGCGCCCCAAAGCAGAAAGACTATCGGCTGCTCTTTTCGGTTAAGCTCGCCTATGACGCGGTCGGTAAACTGCTCCCATCCCCTGTCCTTATGGCTGGCAGGCTGGCCTGCCCTGACCGTAAGCACCGTATTGAGCAGAAGCACCCCTTGTCTTGCCCAGCCGGTAAGATCTCCGTCGCGCGGCATCGCGATACCGATATCATCGCTTATTTCCTTATAGATATTCACAAGCGACGGAGGAAGCGGAACGCCTTTTTTGACCGAAAAGCAAAGCCCGTGCGCCTGTCCGGGACCGTGGTAAGGATCCTGCCCTATTATCACAACGCGGGTATCGGCAAACGAAGTAAGCTTCAAAGCATTGAAGATATCATACATATCGGGATATACCCGGACCGTGGAATATTCTTTTTTAAGAAATTCATGCAGCTGCCTGTAATACGGTTTCTCCCATTCATCTGCTAAAATGAAATCCCAGTCGTTCCCGAGCTTTACCATCAGTTTACTTCCTTTGTTTTTCAAAATCCGACTGCCGTACAAGTCTTGCCCACAGCAGAATGCCGACTTCAAGAGGAATGCCGGCTGCCAGCGTCACCCATATATTGTATTCTATAAACTGTAGACAAACGCATACAAGAAAAGTCCACAAAAGCGCTGTAAGAATAATAAAGAAAAATTTTTTGGAATGCCATATTACATCGAAAACCAGCGTAACAACCAGCGAGGCAGGCACAGCCCAGCAAAAAAAGATCCATAGCCTTATGCCGCCGAAAAGCTCAAACGCGATATAACAAACCGTAGCGCAGAACCAGACCGCAAGCACCCCGAGCAGGGTTATAATGCGGTGTCTCTTAGCAGTCCTCGGCGAGGGAGGAGCCTTTGCGGGAACATCACCCACGAGCTCATCAAGGCTGACACCGTAAATACGGCTGAGCTTATACAGCACTTCTATTCCCGGAAGAGATTCTCCCTGTTCCCATTTTGAAACCGCCTTGTCGGAATAGTTGAGCTTTTCGGCAAGCTCAAGCTGTGTCAGACCCTGACGCTTCCTAAGCTCCGCTAAATTTTTGGCAATTATCAAGTTCAGATTTTCCATATGCCCATTATAACACACCATATTGTATTAGTCAAACATTAAATACCATATTTCGACAATTCCTGTTAATTTTTGCCCTTAGTGCCGCACAAATGTTCGCAAGTATATTGAAACCGACGAAAACTTCTGATATAATATCATAAGAAAAGGCGGTGACGATATGAACAAAGCGGAAGAGCTCATCAAAAAAATCATAGATGAAAGATTTTCGGGAGAAAAGGTATACCGCGACGAGCCGCTGCTGTTCACCGCGTCACAGATGAAAAGCTATACTCCGCCGGAATACCGTGAAATGCGAAAGCTGGAGACTTCACGCGAAGCGGTATTTCTTTCCGACGCGGAAATATTTTTCCGCCAGGCCAAGCTGATGGAAAGCTTTGAAGACCGCTTCGATTACCACGGAGAATTCATGCGCTATTTCCCGACCTACCGCGCTATGACCGGCCAGCAGCTGCGGGGATATTTTTCCTGGCGGACCGCTCTGCGCCGCGGCAAAATAAAAAAGACCTCGCTTTCCTTTGCTTTCGTTTATATATACGAGCTCATAAACCTCGTCGGTGTTTCCTCTCCCGAGGACGGATACCGCACGCTTAAGACCTTTATTGAAGGCTACAAGCCGCTTGACCCGGGAATAGAGCCGTTAGCCACCCGCTGGCTTAGGGATTTCGCGATATATTACGGGCTTAACAGGGATCTTGCCGCGGTCTCCCCGGATTTCAAATTCGACACCGCGCTTTTAACGCTTGCGGAATACAAATCGCACACACCTGAGGAAGTGCTTTGCGCGCTTGATATGTTTTCCTCCTACCGTCTTTGCGGGTCAGCCTTTTATAAAAAATATCCCGAAGACACAGCCGGAACGGTATACAGACTGTTTGAGCTCCTTTCCGACGGCAGCGGCGATATTCTTACAAAGCTGTTCGGAAAAAGGGAGCGCCGGGAATATTTCATCTTTCATTCTGCGGTCTTTTATGAAACGGAAAAGCACCCGGACTGCGTTTACGAAATAAATCCGCTCAACCGTTTTATCTGTACCGACGGAAGATGGTACTGCGAAAGATTCATCTGCCAAAAGGACAAGGCCGGAAAAATCGGTATAATCTTAAAAAACACCGATTATCTGCTGCGGAAAAAATACAATTATAAATCCTCATTAAAGCCGGTCGAAATGTCAAAGGCTTTCGCGGACGCCATAAATAAAGCGATAGATATATATGCGCGGGAAAAGCAAATAAGAGAACGCCCCGAAATAAATATCGATCTGTCCAAGCTGGACAGTATCCGCCAAACCTCACTGGTCACTCAAAGCAAGCTGACTGTGGACGAGCCGTCGGACCCTTATGAAGAAAACATCGCCGCAGACAGCGGTACGGATTTATCGGCGACATGTGATACTTCCGCAGCTGAAAGCGCTGCGGAAACACCGTTCAAAGAGAGCGACGGCATTATCCCGCTTTACAGGGAGCTTATACGCTGCATAATCGACGGCGGCGACTGTGCCGCGCTGGCACGTAAAAACGGCGTTATGCTGTCGGTTCTCGCCGACTCTGTCAATGAAGCGTTTTTTGAAGCTTTCGGCGACAACGTCATAAATTTTGACGGAGATACGCCCGCAATCACAGAAGACTACCTTGACGATCTGAAAGGAATGTTAAAGCTATGAAGATACCTAAACGTATAGCCTCAGTTATTATCAATTCGCTTAAAGGCGGCGTTGTTCCTAGAATCGGCCTGCCTTATATCACTGTGGGCAGAGAAACAGAGATTGACGCCTTTCTGCACGATATCGCTATTATTGAGGACGGAGGCGCCTCTTTCAGATTTATCGTCGGGAAATACGGCAGCGGAAAAAGCTTTCTGTTACAGACAATACGCAATTACGCGATGGATAAAAACATGGTCGTAGCCGACGCCGACCTTTCACCCGAGAGACGTCTTCAGGGCACCCGCGGGCAGGGGCTCGCCACCTATAAGGAGCTTATCCGCAATATGTCTACCAAAACCCGTCCCGAGGGCGGGGCGCTGACCCTTATACTTGACCGCTGGATAAGCGGAATACAGACCGCCGTTTTAAACGAAAACGGCATCTCCTTCGACGACCCGCGGCTTTCAGCGCTTGCCGAACAAAAAATACGCGAGGTCATCTCCTCACTTAACGAAATGGTGCACGGTTTTGACTTTGCCAGGCTGCTGACAGTATATTACAGGGCATATCTTGACGGCGACGACGAAAACAAGGCCCGCGTGATAAAATGGTTCCGCGGGGAATATTCCACCAAAACAGAGGCAAAAGCGGAGCTCGGCGTCAATATAATCGTTACCGACGACGACTGGTACGAATATATCAAGCTTTTTGCCGCGTTTCTCAAAATGGCGGGCTACGGCGGGCTTTTGATACTTATAGACGAGCTGGTAAATATATATAAAATTCCGCAAAGCATCACAAGACAGTATAACTACGAAAAAATCCTCACCATGTATAACGATACCTTACAGGGCAAGGCGCAGTATTTAGGAATAATCATGAGCGGCACCCCTCAGTGCATTGAAGACACACGCCGCGGCGTTTACAGCTATGAAGCGCTGCGTTCACGCCTTACCGAAGGGCGTTTCGGCAAAGGAGATATGCGGGATATGCTGGCGCCGGTAATAAAGCTTTCTCCCCTAACCTACGAGGAAATGCTGGTGCTGACCGAAAAGCTCGCGGATATCCATTCTCAGCTTTTTGAATATCAGGTAAAGCTCACCGAAAAAGATCTTGTCGATTTTATAAAAATAGAGTTCGGAAGAATAGGCGCCGGCAGCAATATCACACCGCGTGAGGTAATACGCGATTTCATAGAGCTTTTGAATATCCTTTACCAGAACCCCGAAACCGATATGGCAGCCCTGCTTTCCTCCGAAGGCTTCGATTATGCCAAGCCGGAAATCGGGAATGAAGCAGCCGATGAAGAATTTGCCGAATTTGAAATATAGGTGACATAATGGATATATTTAACCGATACGCCCCCTTTGTGCAGGATTTTATATACCAAAACGGCTGGGAAAGTCTGCGCGCCATTCAGGTGGCGGCGGCCGACGCCATTTTTGGCACAGAGGAAAATCTGCTGCTGACGGCCTCCACCGCCTCCGGAAAAACAGAAGCGGCCTTTTTCCCGATACTCACTCTTTTTTACGAGGATCCGCCCGCATCGGTCGGAGCGCTTTACATAGGCCCGTTAAAGGCGCTGATAAACGACCAGTTTGTGCGGCTGAACGACCTCTGCCGAGAGGCCGGAATACCGGTCTGGCACTGGCACGGAGATGTCGCGCAGTCGCACAAAAACAAGCTCTTGAAAAATCCGTCCGGCATATTGCAGATAACACCCGAATCACTCGAGGCTCTGCTTCTGCACAAGCATGCCTATGTTCCGAAGCTTTTCGGAGATCTGCGGTTTATAGTAATAGACGAAGTGCACTCGCTGATGAGAGGCGACCGCGGAGGACAAACCCTCTGTCTTATCGAAAGGCTTTCAAGGCTGGCGGGGGTAAATCCCCGCCGCATAGGGCTTTCCGCCACGATAGGCGACCCAAAGGAAACCGGAGAATTTTTAGCCGCCGGCACGGGGCGCGGAACGGTGATACCGAAAATCGAAGCCGCAGCTGTCAAGTGGCGGCTTTCAATGGAGCATTTTTTTACATCCCCGGGGCTCGGAGCGGAGGAAAGCGTCAACGGCGCAGTCGATACACCGCTCGAGCCGCTGGATATTAAAAGCGATACCGCTCCCAAAAACGCAGACCCGGGCTTCGGGTATATCTTCGAGCACACACGCAATAAAAAATGCCTTATATTTGTAAACTCCCGCGAAGAGTGCGAAGCGGTCACCACCACCCTGAGGCAGTACTGCGAAGTCAACGGCGAGCCTGACCGCTTTCTGATACACCACGGCAATCTTTCAGCCTCATACCGCGAAACTGCGGAATCGGTTATGAAGGACGACGAGCAGTGCGCCACTACCGTTACCACCGCGACACTGGAATTGGGCATAGATATCGGAAGGCTGGAACGCGCATTTCAGATAGACGCTCCTTTTACCGTATCTTCATTTCTTCAACGGTTAGGGCGCACCGGACGCCGCGGCATGCCCCCGGAAATGTGGTTTGTAATAAGAGAGGAACAGCCTGAGGCAAGGGCGATGCTGCCGGTTACTGTTCCATGGGCGCTTATTCAGGGAATAGCCCTCATCCAGCTATATACAGAAGAACGCTGGGTAGAGCCGCCTAAAACAGACCGACTCCCTTACAGTCTCTTATATCACCAGACTATGAGCACGCTTGCCTCATCCGGCGAGCTTTCCCCCGCCGCGCTGGCCTCGAAGGTATTGAAATTAAACTATTTTCACCGTATCACCGCAGAGGACTACAAGCTTTTGCTCCGGCATCTGCTGGAAATAAACCATATCGAAAAAACCGAAGAAGGCGGGCTGATAGTAGGTCTGGCCGGCGAAAGACAGATAAATTCCTTTAAATTCTACGCCGTATTCAAGGAAAACGAGGAATACACCGTCCGCAGTAAATCGGAGGAATTGGGCACAATAGTTATGCCGCCGCCCGTAGGCGAAAAAATCGCTATTGCCGGGCATGTATGGATAGTAGAGGAAATCGACCACAAGCGTCATCTTGTTTACTGCGAGCTTGTAAAGGGCAATGTGCCCGCCTATTTCGGGCAGTGCCCAGGCGATATAAACACCAAGGTGCTCGAGCGCATGCGGCAGGTGCTGGCCGAGGAAAAGGCTTATCCGTACTTAATGAAAAACGCCTCCGCACGGCTTGCCGAGGCACGACGCACCGCAAAATATTCGGGGCTGTGCGAAACTCCGCTCGTAAATTTAGGGGGAAACATGTGGTGCCTTTTCCCCTGGCTCGGCACATACGCCTTTTTAGCAATGGAAAGGTTTTTAAAGCTGAAATGCGCGGGGCCGTTAGGGCTTTCGGCGCTTGATTCATCTCGCCCTTATTTCATACAGTTCAAAATGAAAGCGACAAAAGAAGAATTTTTCCGAGTACTCAAGTCCGAGGCAGCAAAGTCCTTTGACCCGATAGAGCTGGTCTACAAGGGTGAAATACCGCTGTTTGAAAAATATGACGAATTCGTTCCGCCCGAGCTTGTAAGAAAGGGTTTCGCTTACGGCATACTCGGAATCGATGAAATGAAAGCGCGGATAAACGGCTGGAAATAGAAAGCAGGCAGACCTTTTGGTTTGCCTGCTAAAATTTTACCGTATCATAAGCAATTTTTTAAGGGCAGCAAGATCTCCCGAATCTATTTGTTCCGGATATTTATCTAAATCCGCATTTCCGTCAGATATTGCCGTTTCTGTTCCCGCAAGATATTTTTTCAGTCTTATAAGGTCTTTTATATCAACTGTACCGTCTCCGTTCACATCCCCTTTAAGCACTGTATACTCTGCAATATTGCAAAGCCTTGAAACAGAAAGATATTTCCCGCTGCCGCCGACAGCTATCACCTGCACCTTTACGCCTTCCGATGTGTCAAGACATATTAAAGTCCGGTTTTCTGCCGCAACCGTACCGGCTATGTAAATATTTTCTTCCGTATAGATATTAAATACATACTTTTCTGCGCACTCAATTTCGGTAATCTTAACCGACAATCCGCCTGCGCTGCGGGTGACCAACGGAGCCGTGGCATTTTCCGATTCAGGCAATACTCCAAGTCTGTATGCAGCTGATGAGTTGACATATGTATTCTTGCCGTACTCCTTTCCGGAAACTTCTCCGCAGTCTGCCAAAAATGCGTCCATATCTGTAATAAATCCAAAGTTATCAAAGCTTACAATTGTATTTGGCGAAAGCGTTTTTAAGGCTCCCGCATCCTTCCCGTCGGCAGTTAAATACACCGATTCATTCGCAAGCAGCGTAACCTTAATATCGACCGGCTTATCGCCGAGCTTTCCGTCAGGTGCAAGCAGGCTTAACGGAACAACCACATAACCATTTTTAAATCCGGGCCAATAACTGCTTTCACTTGTTGTCCCCGTTACCGGAGCATTGGTTACACCGGTCGAAAGCACCTTACCTGTATCTGTTGAAATAAAATAAACATTTCCACTCGTACCATTAAAACTATTACTGCTGTATGTTCCGTTATGCTCCCGCCAGTTTATACGAAATTTGGGCTGCAATATCGCTTTGGGGTCGTTAAAATAATTTTCTCCGCTATTTCGTTCCTGATACTGCTGACCGAACCAAAAAACTACTGCCTCCGAATTTTCAGGAACAGTAATATTATTGAATGCAATAGCAGGATACGGCTGATTAGTATTACCTGAGGTTTTACCAGTTATCGTACTGCCGTCGGGCGAATAACTGCTTATCGAAAGATCCCAGCCAGAAGAAGTTATTTCATTTTTATCGCCGCCGTCTTTTACAATTTCATAATAAGGCTTAAAAGAATTGTCGTCTGCAGGATAGCCGTCAGGTGCACCATCTGCTCTTATGATATCCGATTTATTACCTCCGCCGTCAACAGACCGCACTTCATAGACATCCTCCGTGGTACCGTCTTCATCAAAATAATATGTACCCGCCGAAACTTTTGTATAATATTGGCCGTTCTTTAAAATCTCATAATATGATATCCAGTTATTATCCTCGGCAGCAGACCAGCTAAGCTCCATTCCTTCAAATCCGAGATGCGCTGCAGGCTGCTGTATAAGATCGGAAGGCTCAGAGGGCGGCAAAGTATCATTATTATTGCCCGGATGGTTTTCAAGATTGAAGAAGAGCACCTCACCCACCTTCATAGTAAGAGCAATACCCTCCGCCATCAGTTCAGCACCTGTCTTTGTCATCCTTTTCATACCGTTTTCAAGTGAGGATACCGTATAGGTCATATCAGCTATAAGACCCTTCGGGTACATGACAAGTTCTTCGCCCGCAAAGCTTTCGTCAAATCTCACGGTCATATATCCTTTTGAAGAATCCGGGCTCATCTTCTGCATAAAGTAGTATTTATTTTGGGAGGTTGTATCAGGTCGGTAGACCTTTACGAAACGTCCCATGACACCCTGGGTGCAAAGCCAACGATAAAGGTCTGCATCTTGGCGGACAAGCTCCATTTCAGCATCACTGATATTGAGATTGCCAGTCTGACCGAGAACACTTGTGGTAGCCACCGTAAAAGCTCCGCTCATGATAGCGCGATTACTCTTGGTATACTCGCCGAGCGAGGCTCTGCCGTTGGATGTCATTATCTTATCAACAGGATAAAGCATAGATACCCAGTATCCGTCGTCAAGACCGGAGGCTCCATCCTGAAGTGCTATTATCTCACTATACTCTGCAGTGCCGGGATTTAAAAGCCCGCCTCCGTCACTGCAAAGTGTTATGCCCGCCTGTGGATTGTCTTCTTTAAAATTTTTTATAATTTCCATTACTGCTGTCGCACGGGGATATGTAGACTTATTTTGGTTGAAATCGGTCTTAAGCATAAAAGTACCGAATTCCTGTTGACGAGCATTAAGCATATTTCGGATATGCTTCTGCACCTCTGGTAGTTCTACCTTGAGTCCGCCTTTTTTATCACTCAAATTTATGCACCACTCTGGGTGCTCGGCGGCCAGCTCCGAACCGCTTATCACTCCCCATGGCACAAGCCACATACCAAGAGTCATACTGCTTAATTTCAGATAATCCTGATACTCATTTACCGGACGTGTTCCGTTCCATTCCCAGTCCCCAAGATATGTCTGCCATCCATCGTCTATCCAAAGCATATCACCGCCGAGATAGCGGTTAAGGTTTATTTTGTCAAAAAGTATATCGTTGCTGTATCCATAACCGCCGAAACG
>USHL01000013.1 GCA_900554525.1 uncultured Oscillospiraceae bacterium
CTGATTTTACGTTTGAAAGACCTTTGAAATGTTAATAAGTCGGTGGATAAGTTGAATAACTCGACAGGTTGTCCAAGTTTACATAATTAATTTTTTGACTAAAAATGCCATGTTAATTTTCAATGTATTTCTGATTATATGAGTATATATATCAGTGCAAAAAGGAGTTTTTTATCCGCCTTTTCACTGATGAGTATAAGCAGAAGCCCGATGATAAGGGTTATGTCGCTGTCTTTTTTGAAAATGTCAAGAAGCGGCAGGTTTAAGCCGCCGAAAAGCGGGGAGGTGCTTTCGGCGGGTTTTTCTGCTGTGTCTGACCTGCGTTGAATATTTTTTGAATCCTGCTGTCCGCGCTGAGTAAGGCTTTGGCCTTCGGGTCTGTATCCGTTTTGATAGGAATAATTGTTTGACTGTATATGCCCTCCGGTCATATTTTCATAAGGCTCCGGCTTTTGATGCTTGGGGGCGGGGCTTTGCTGCTGCGAACGGCGGCTGCTTTCCTGCCCCGGTATCCTTACGAACGGGGGGACGGGCGGCATATGGCCCGGCTGATTTCCCGAATTGCTGCTTACTGCCCGCGAGTTCATTTCCCGCATTCGCGCTACGGCGTCCTGCTGACGGAGGAAAAGCTCATTGTCGTTCATAAAAACACCTGCCTTTTAAAGCTTGAAAAGTCCGCTTTCCTTTATATACGGCCAAAGCTCCAAAAGCTTGAGCAGCTTTATGGCGGAGTCAGCACGCTGCTGACGCGCTTCGCTCAGATGGGGCTTCAGTGCCGTTATAAGCTGTACCCGGGAATCGTTTTCCGAGGATTTTAAATGTGATATTACCGACATTATGGATTTCAGCTCATCTCCGCCGAGTAGCTCCGTCGTTTCTTCGCGAGGGGCAGGCTGTGCGTCGGCGCCGCTGTCGGCGTTTCCGAGAAGACTTTCCGCCATCTGCCTTACACGGTTCATGCTTTCCGGATCGTTCAGGAGCTCGGCAAGCTTTTCGCTTAAATCATCCATTATGTCCTCCGCCTTTTAATAAGCTTTTTATCAAATTACGCGCTTCACTGCTGTTGAGAGCCTCGGCGAGGCTTTCCTTATTTGAAAGCACCGAATTGAGCTTTTGGCGGTCATCGGCCGAAAGACTGCCGAGCAGTGACGAAACATCCTTGCGGTTTACGGCGCCGGCAAGGCTTTCGCGGTTTATTTTACCGCCCGATGAGGAGACGATAGCGTCAATAATCTTTTGTTTGTCTATGTTGTTGTTCATTTTGTTGACCTCCGTTTTATAAATAGAGTTCAGTATATATTATGAAATAAAACTGTATTATAGAAGGTGAAGATAATGAGAGTTACGGTGATTTCCGATTCCCACCGCAGGTCGTCGGTTATAGACAGGATTCTTTCGGCGGAACCGGAATCTCGGGATATTTTTTTCCTGGGCGACATTACCGCCGATATTGAAGATTATGAGCTTTTATACCCTGATAAGCGGTTTCATATCGTCAGCGGCAACTGCGATTTCTATTCCAAATATCCGTCGACGGATATTGCGGATATCACAGGAATTAAAATTTATTATACCCACGGGCATACGCTCGGCGTTAAATACGGCACGGATAATCTTAAAAAAAGCGCGCTTGCGGCAGAGTGCCGCATAGCTCTTTACGGCCATACCCATATCTCTAAAATATCTTATGAAGACGGCTTGTATATTGTGAATCCGGGCTCCTGCTCCGCTCCGCGCGACGGCGCCGCCTCATATGCGGTGGTGGATATTGAAAAAAACGGAATTATGCCGGTAATAAAAAAACTTTAACCTAACCTCAGGCGGAAAATTCCGACTATACAGTTGAAGACCCCGAAGAAAGGAGGTCAAAAATGAAAGCAGCCGAGCTGTTTAAGGAATTTGAAAACAAGGAGCTTACCGATAAAATTTACGGCTTTGCTTACAGAAGATGCGATACCTTTGAAGAAGCGGAGGATTTAAGCCAGGATATTATAACGGAGATTTTGTCCGCGGCGCTGAGGCAGACCGAAATAAGCAATTTTTATGCCTTTGTCTGGACGGTTGCCCGCCGTGTGTATGCGGATTTCTGTGAAAACCGCCGCCGCGGTATGCAAAACTGCATATATGAAGATTTTGTCGGTGAAGACGGCGGAATATCCGAGCTGTTGGAGGATATTTCGGCGGCGGAGGAGATTAAACGGATATTCGGAGAAATAGCCTTTCTTTCAAGAGCCTACCGCGAGGCAACTGTGATGTATTATATAGACGGCAGGTCGGTGAAAGAGATAGCGGCGGCGCTCGGCATCGGGGAAACAACGGTAAAGCAGAGGCTGTTTTACAGCCGCAATACGTTAAGAAAAGAGGTTAAAGCTATGAAGGAAAGAAACTTAACCTTAAAGCCCAAGCAGCTTGTAATGTTCGGAATGGGCCATCCGATAGGGAATAACCCTGCGGTAAATGCTGTAAGGCTTTTTTCGCATAACCTTATCTACCTTTGCAAGGATACTCCCAAAACCGCCAAAGAGCTTTCGGAAGAGCTCTGTGTGCCGATGCTGTTTGTCGAAGAGGAGCTGTACTTACAGTGCTACGGTGAGAACGGGCGCTACGGTATGCTTAAAAAGCTGGAAAACGGCAGATATGTCTCTAATATCATAATCGTGGATTATGACGAATACGACGCAGCGAATAAAGTCGTCGAACAGTATCTGCCGGAGTTTTGCTCTGCTGTTGAAAAGGTAGTGGAGCAAAACCGCGAAAAGCTGCTTTCTTTCCCGTTTTTAAGTTCTCAGCAGGATACCGGCTTTATTCTCTGGACTCTGATTAACGAGGTGGTATGGAGCTTTCGGAGAAAAATAGTAAAGCTTGTTTCGGAAGAATATATGGCAGGAATAAAGCAGACAGAGCGTGAATATTCGCTGGTTGCCGTTGCTATAGAAAAGGACAGTCAAAAGGATTTACGGCTGTACGGTTGTGACGGTATTTCGGCAGAAAATACCGCCGGCTTCCGTTCGGTATTTATTCAGAACGGTTACAACAACCGCTTGGAAAGACATTTCGCCTGCGGTCATAATATTTCCACCGACGGCAAGCTTTTGATGCTCCTGCGGTCGATAGGCGGACTGAAGGTTTCAGAGCTTAATGAAAGCGAAAAGGAAATCGCCGCCAAGGCGGTGGAGTGCGGATATATCCGCCGCAGCGGAGATATATTGGAGCCCGCCGTGGTAGTGATAGACAGGAAAAATCAAAGTGAGTTTTACAGTATTTTAAAATCGGATTTAGCCGCCGGCTTGGCGGAGCAGGCGGCTGAAAAGCTTGCGGAGTTTGTAAAATCGCATCTTCCCGAACGCCTTATAAACGATTATCAGATTTATATGCAGCTTATTGCCGGAGCGCGCTTTATGGACGGCGTGGTTGAGGAATGTATTAAATGCGGAATTTTAACCGACCCGAAATGCTGTAAAGGCGCGGCGAGCGTTTTGGTCTCGGTGGAGAAATAAGCCTGCTTAAAAGGAGAGCTTATGAGAGTTATAACATTCAATATCCGCAACGCGGACGACCCGAACGGACATTCTGTGGCTGAAAGAGCGCCGCGGCTCAGGGAGGTAATAGAGCCGCTCGGCGCCGAGCTTATCGGCTTTCAGGAATGTACGCCGAAATGGCTTGAATTACTTGAAAAGGCTTTCGGCGGTGAATATGAGATATTCAATATCTACCGTTCAAAGAGCAACAATGAGTCCTGCCCGATACTCTGGAAAAAGGAACGCTTCAAGCCGCTGAAAAAAGGCGTATTCTGGCTTTCGGATACTCCCGAAACCGAATCTAAGGGGTGGGATGAGATATATGACTGTTACCGCGTCTGCGAATATGCACTGCTGATGGACAGAAAAAACTCTAAGGTACTGCTTTTTATGAATACTCATTTCGGCTTTGGGGATAAAGGGCAGACTGCATCTGCTAGGCTTATCGCGGAATATGCCCGCAAAACAGCCGATGTGCCGACGCTTGTTACGGGTGACTTCAATATGCGGCCGGACAGCGCCGGTTACCGCGAAATGTGCCGGTATTTTAAGGACGCGAACGCGGAAACCGTCAACGACCTAGGAATCACCTACCACGGATATAACCCGGAAAACCCGAAGGGTCAGCATATCGATTACTGTTTTGTAAATGAAAAGGTAAGGCCGGTTTCAGCCGAAATACTGCGCGGTATGCCGGGAGGCAAATTCCCCTCCGACCATTACGGTATACTGTTTGAACTGGAAATATAAAAAAATGAGCAGTCATTACCGTGATGTTCTTAACGGAGAATAGGTGAGCGGTATGTAACCGGAAGGCAAAATGCCTTCCGGTTACTGCTTTTTAGGCAGGCTTTTTAATCGAGCGCATCACTTGATCTATGGCAGACATTCCGTTCTGCTCCGGCAGTTGGAACGCATAGTGGATCACGATTGGATTTCCGCAAGTACGGGAATACTTTTCGGGTTTTTCGTACACCTCAATCATGCGGATAAATACCCGTAGCAGCTCGGGTGTCAGTTTTGGCATCTCAACATAAGATTTCGCCTTGTCCATAAATTCCTGTATGCATCTTTCACGCATATCCATTCCACTGATGCGTTCGGTAATGGAAGTCAGCTTCTGTCGTAGCTCTGCTTGCTCTTGCTCGTATCCGCTTGCCATTGTATCATATCGTTCCGGCGTGATTCGTCCTGTTACCCGATCTTCATACAGGCAGCGAATAATGTTGTCAAGCTCCTTGATCCGCTTTTCAATCTGTACCTTTTCACGCTCTGCGGTGGCATAAAATTTCTTTGCTTGCGCTTCACCGTTCTGCGTAGCCATCGCATAAAATTCTTCCGGCTGCTCTCGGGCGTATGCTGTTACTGTTTTTAGGTTGTGCAGGACAATTTGGTCAAGCACATTTTCCCGGATATACGGCTTTTCTAATATGTGTTCTTGCCGAATCATATGGAACATTGATGGCTTCTTCAAGGGCTTTTAACTCATGTTCTGATACGATAGGTACAACCAGCTTGTCCATGATTCTATAACCAGAAACCTCTTCTTCAAGAATTCTGTTAAAAACCGTTCTCATTTTTTCTACAGTAGTCTCATCAGAGTTCATGAAATACCTTTCAATGAAATCGAAAATCACATACCACTCTTCAGCTTCTATAACATATTTTTGTAAAGCTTCAGCATTACGCTTTTTTATCAATTCATTTTGGGGGAATTCATAAGGAACTCCCATCTCAATCATCATACCAGAAACGCTACGACGGTCTGGTGGCTCGGTTCGATAAGGCCAAAGCCAGACATACCGAGGTCACCGAGTTGATTGCCGAGCGCACAGCCCGAAGGCACCAGATCGAAACCTACCTGCAGGAGTTGTGGAGCCGGAAGCCGCTGACGGAGTTCCGGGATTCCGACTGGTTGGCGATGGTCGATTACATCACCGTCCACAGCAAAAAAGACATCCGGGTGACCTTCAAGGACGGCACCGAGATCAAAGCATAATCCCATAGACACAGCAACGCCTCTGAACCATACCGGCTCGGAGGCGTTTCTTGTTATCTCTGTTCAGGTGGGCAGCTCTTCGGCAGGATTTCAAGGAAGTGCTGCCCGATCTTCTCTGCGTTATATCCGTTGGCCTCGCAGATGAACCGAACGGTATCCGGCAACAGCACATGACCTTTTGCTTTCTCCGCTTTGCACTTCTGCCGCTCTTCGTATTCCTTATTTGTGATTTACTTCATTTTGTGGCTCCTCCGCAAGTGTACTATCACAGCAAGAGTTTTCAGCATCCAGCCTTACAACCCAATCATTAAACTTTTCATCTGAGCCATCATATTTTGATTTTTGAATTGCCATTGATATCTGGGCAATGTCGCTGTGATAATCCGACAAACCAGAAGTAGCATTCAATTCAACATATTGTACTCTGTCTGAAAATCCCTGAGTGGTCATTAGGAAGGGCTTATTCTCAATGGAATCGTATATTTCTTGGTAGTCGGCTTTCATACTTCTAAGAACTTTTTCAAACTGTTCTATGCGTTTTTGTGCATGGATTGTAAGTGAGGCAAGCATGACTAATTCGTACCGACATATTTTTCGTATAAGTACCGGATTTAACTGTGGCGTTACTCGAGCAATTTCCTTCAACTCATCAGGGATGTCTTTATGGGCCACTTCTTTAGCAGCTACCATTAATGACTGTGGATTGTGAAAGGTCCAATTTCGCACATCGAGAAATTCAGAGAGAATTGCTGCCACTTCTTCTGAGAGTGGTGATGAAATATATTTGTGTTTCTCCAGAATCTTGCGTAGATCTATGTATGAAAAAGAACTGCTCTGATGATCCGCTGTAAATTTTAGAATCTCACGCTGCCTATAAAGGAGCTTATCATTAACATCGTCATATTCTTTAGCGGGAACAAATTCTTCTTGGATGCTTTCCAATAATGATTCTGCCTCAGACGCATACTCCTTATATTTTTCAAGATTGACACTAATCCCGGATATTAGCATTCCCAACACAAGACATGCATCTTCGGCACAGGTAATACTAAACTGCTTGAATTGTTGCTTTGTTCCTCCAGACATGTACAAATACCTCCTATAAAAACAACCGGGACACCACGACTTTCCACAACTTACCCCTCAAATGCCAACTTACCCCTCAAGCGGCAAAATCGGCGGAGGAATAATTAAATTGTATCAATCTCAGTGCTTTTATATCAAGAATTTTCCCTTCTGTAGGAGCAAGCACTTCTACCATATATCGCACAACTGTGGACGGTGTGAAGAACTCTCCGCCGCCCTGACCTTCCGCCAAGGCGAATTTGCCAAGAAAGTATTCATAAATTTCACCGAAAATATCCAGCTTCACATCGGCCGGAATGTCTTTAAAGGCTTTTAAAAGTTTCGCCAGTACGAGCGGGTCGTCCTCACTGTTTACGCTGTAATAGATGTCTTTCGGGAGCGTATCTTCCAACTCGGCAGTGTATTTCTCCACGGCTTCCATAGCTTCCTTAACTTTTTTTGCAAGATCTTCACTTTCCGGCAGATTTAAAAGCCAATCATATCTGGCTTCTTCCGGAAGATAAAAACCGCATTTTTCAATTGCGATTTCATGTATAGGACGCTCCATACGCGTTCCCTTGATGGAATCAAATTCTCTATTGATTTCAGATTCGAATTTACTGTATTTTACATCAGCAAAGCGCAAGAAAATCAATCCAAGAATCGGCTCGGCATATTCGGTGGACTTCAATCTGGAATTAGCGCGAAGCTGGTCAGCGGTTGCCCACAGTGTGTCTTTTAAGTTTTTTAATTGTTTATTTGTCATCCTTTTCATCCTCCGGAACATACTGTATAAGTTCGCCGAAATCACAGTTCAGGACAGCACATATCCTGCCAAGAACCGCAAGGTTTACAGGCTCGTCCCGACGAAGCTTTGTCATTGTATTCGGAGCAATATTTGCTGCTTTTCTCAAATCGGCATGACTCATTTTTTTATCAATAAGTAATTTCCACATTTTGTTATAGGAAATAGCCATGTGTTTACCTCCTATACATTTCAATCATAGCTATTAAATATTATTATACAGCAAAAAATCATCTTTTTCAACACAAAATCGCAATAATTTGCGAATACATCTCTGCTTTTAACCTCTATAAAAAATGAAATCCATATAAATTCATATTCTAACAGATTTGCAAAAATAAAATCAGTCTCCGCTCTTACGAATCGAAGACTGATTTTAGTATCCTATTCAGTTGTCTTAGATTTCTCCCATAAGGATATCACGTTTTTGACTGCTCATTTTTTATCCAGATTTACAATGACAAGCTCCGGGCGGTTAAAAACTCTCGGAATAGGGGTGCTTTCGCGTGCCAGACCGCGGCTTACTATCATTACGGTGCTTCCCGAACGGTATTTCCCGCCTGCATATTTCGGAAACAGCCCTTGGTTGGGTGCGAAAAGTCCGTTAAGCAATACGGGAATCCGCCACTGACCGCCGTGCGCGTGCCCTGTAAGCACAAGGTCGAAGCCGTGCCCGCAGTATTTTTCAAAAAGCTCCGGGCGGTGCGCCAGAAGAACGGTATAATAACCGTTGTCGGCGGTGCTGTTGAGTGCTTTCAGCTGTGCGGCGGTACCGAAGCTTGAATCGGTGTGTTCGGTTATCTCCGGGTCGGTCACCCCGCATATATTAATCTTTTGCCCGCGTATATCTACGGTTTCATATTCTCCGGCTAAAATCCTTATCCCGAATTTCTTCAGGAATCCGAAGATTTTTTCGGTGTCGTCCGCACGGTATTCGTGATTGCCCGGTACATAATAGCAGGGGAATTTTCCGGATATGCCTTTTATAAAGCTTGCCGCATTTTTATGGGGCACCTCGTCGTCGAAAATATCTCCGCCCAAAAGCAGTATATCGGGCTTGGCTTTTTCCAAAGCCTTTATAAGCTCTGACTGGTCCTTGCCGTAGCGGCAGGAGTGCAGGTCGCTTATCATTGCCAGACGGATTGGCCCGTCAAGCCTTTTATCGGCAATATTATATTCCCGTGTTGTGAGCCGCGCGTCGCATGCGATCAGCATAAGCAGCGCCGCCGATCCTAATGCCGCAAGCGAGCCTGCGGCTTTTGCTTTATTATTCTTTTTCATCGTTATCCTCAATTATTTCCGTATCTATTTTAAATCCTCCGCTGAAGCCGTTATCGATATGCGGGATTTCGATATCGTCGTCATCGTCCAAAAGGCTGTGCCTTATATTTTCGGGAAAGCGCTCAGCGATAAGCTGTTTTAATTCTTCCTTTTCCTCGGAATGCCAGCGCTCAAGCAGCTGTTCGCCCTCGGGGTAGTATTCATCGGAAGGATGTCTGCGTTTCCAGAGCCTGAATGCCAGCATATAGACGAGCAGTATAACGCAGCAGACGCCCGTAACCGTGAGACCGTCGGAAAGACCGGGAGTCATATATTCAAAGCGTATTGTGCTTTGGCCTTCGTCTACCTTGACCGCCATAAAGCCTGCGTTGACCTTTTCTATTTCGGCGGGAGCGCCGTTTACGTAAGCGGTCCAGCCTTTATCATACGGTACCGAGAAGAAGACAAGACTTTCCTTATCGCGGGTAACTTCGGCGGTAAAGCCGTAGTTATCGGTTTCAAAGCTTTCCGCCGAGGTTTTGCGGCGCTGTTCGCAGTCGTATTCCATAGCGGAATCGGTAAGCGAGAGGGTAGTACCGTCGTCAAAGCTGTAAGGAGGCGTATCAAGGGCTTCGATATTCGTGAACAGATGACCGTATTTTTCAATCTGCTCGTCGGTGAGCAGTATCGCCTTGAGCATCAGCGCGGCACGGTCTGAGCTTGAATAAGAATCACAGAAGTCATAGCTCATATAATAATCATACGAAAAGCCGTAAGGAATATAGTTTTTGTTTTCATATATATAATAGCCGCCGCTGGTCTTTATATATTCATAGTTCGGCATAAGCGGTTCCTTGTCTTCGCCGATAAAGCTTGCGCCGTTTTTGCGGTTAAGCAGGTACTTGACCGAAACAAGGGGGCGGAGTGCGGCCTGGTCGGTTTCCGGACGGCTGCCGACGCTGCGCTCGACCCCGATATAATCGTAGAATTCAAAGATTGAGGCCGGCACTACCGAATGGAATGCGTTGATGCCCGGAAGCCCCAGATACATCGAAGTGTTGTCCACACCGTCGTAAACATCCACGCGGAAAGCGGAATCGTCGTCAAGATCGACCTCGCCTTCGATCAGCTGATCTATCATGACCTCTTTTATTTCATAGGAATGGGAACGTCCCGAGGCGATAAAGACATTGCCGTATACAGCCGAAATCACGCATACGCAGACGGCAGCGGTGCGGTAAAAGGCGGCACGGTCCTTTTTGAGCTGAGTCAGCAGAACGCGCAGCAGGACAAGGCTGATTATAGCGATTGCGCAGGCGAGCCAGAAACGGAAGGCGTACATTCCGTCATCGCTTTGCGAATAAATTCCGAAGACAAGCTTATCGTCGATTTTTTGCGGGTAAAAGCCGATTACAAGCGTTACGGCGACGGTAATGCCGAAGACCCATCTCCAGGCAGAGGACCAGTCTGCCGTGCGGTCTTCCGTAAGTGAAACGGTGGCGAGACACATCATAAGTATCGGCATATAGAACCAACGCGCATAATAGGCTGTATTGAAGGCATAGAAAGCGCTGTTGAGCACCGGCACCAGTGACATAAATATACAGATGCCCATTACCCTTTTCAGCCAGTGGCCTTTGCGCAGCGAGAACCATGCAAACACACCAACCATGCTGAACAGCGGCAGCCAGCCGCCGAGAGACGACCATTTGACATTGGCCTCCGGGAAGAATACGGGTCTTGCCGGAATATCGGGCGGGAAGAAGAAGCATTCCATAATGTTGCCGTAAATCTGCTCCTTGCCGTACATAATAGCTCCCCAGCCCGCATCGAGCATAGTGCTCGAAACACGGCTGTTGTCTATTATTGCGAGCAGAGCGGGCATGAGCAGGAATGCGGCCAGACCGAGGCCTAATACCGACTCAAATATCATCACCGCGAAGCGGGAAAGCTTTACCTGTACCGCGCCTGAAAGCAGCCGTACAAAGAAGTAAATGACGGTGAAGACCGCCATTCCGAAAAAGAAGAAGTAATTCATCACGGCGCAGAGCGCGACAGCCAGCGCGAATACAAAGCGGCGGTTTTCGGTTATGAGCAGCTCTACCGCCAGCAGCAAGAGCGGAAAGCCTATTATAGCCTCGTGAAAGTGATTGAAAAAGATGTTATAAACCGAAAAGCCCGAAAAGGCATAGAGAAGTCCGCCGAGCCTTGCCGCCGCAGGCGTACGGGTAAAGCGGCGGATATAGCAGTAGGCCGTAAAAGCCGCGCAGGCAAATTTCAGTATCAGCAGCGGACCCATAAGATAGGGGACCATCCAGTTCGGAAAAGGAATGGTCAGCCAGAAAAACGGACTGCCCAGCAGATAAAAGCTGTAGGAGCCGATGAAATTTGCGCCGAGGTCGGTAGTCCAGCTCCAGAAGATATTGCCCTCACGCACCGCCTCATGGCATTTTTGATAGAAGGGTATCTGCTGAACGTTGAAATCGCCGTAGAAGATGAAATATCCCTCCGACATCAGCATATACGGCAGGAAAAGCGCCGTGGCTGTTATAAGTGCAAAGAGAAATGTGGAAAGGTATTTTTCTTTCTGCGGCTTAAGCGTGGAAAGCTTGGTATAAGAAAATCCCATAAATTATGTTCCTTTGTAAAATCTTGTTATTGAATATTATACCAGTAAATGATATAATATTCAATAAAGGATGTGAATTATCTTGCAAAATCATTTTTACGCGATGATGGCGCGAATGAAAAATATCTATCGCTGGGGGCTTATGCGCAATACAAAGTCGGAAAATTTGAGCGAGCACTCGCTCGAGACTGCCCAGATAGCCCATGCGCTCGCGATAATAAATAACAGAAGGCTCGGCGGCTCGGCCGACGCCGCGGCCTGTGCGCTTGCGGCAATGTATCATGATACGACCGAAATTATAACCGGCGATATGCCCACCCCGGTTAAATACTTCAATCGGGAGATAAAGGGCGCGTATAAGCAGATAGAGGATAACGCGAAACAGCGGCTTACAAATATGCTGCCCGGCGATTTCAGGCAGGATTTTGAAAGGATATATAATCCGGACAGTGAAACCGCGCGGCTTGTAAAGGCTGCCGATAAGCTTTCGGCGCTGATAAAATGCATCGAAGAGCTTAATATGGGCAACCGTGAATTTGCCGAGGCGGAAAAGACCATCCGCGCCGCGATAGCGGGGCTTTCCTGCCCTGAGGCCGATATATTTTTAGAAGAGTTTATTCCGAGCTTTTCGCTTTCGCTTGATGAGACGGCAAACGGTGAAGCATAAATATTTTTGATGTCTGAGGCGGCTTTAAAAAATTAAAAAGGGGAATTTTTTATGCGCAAGGTACTTTTAATCATTCTTACGGTACTGCAGATTCTTTCGGCGGTTTATCTGTTCTTTTCGCTGATAGGCCACTCGTTTCTTTTGGCGGTAATTTCGGCTTTTATTGCTGTCATGCAGATTGTGCTTACTCTTTCGGTTATTATCAATATCGGCGATATCGAAGAGCTGCGTGCGGAAATTCATTGGCTGCGTGAGAGAATGAAGCATTTTGAGGAGCTTGCGGAGGGTCCGCGCGAAATCTCCGAAGCAGCGCCTGCCCTGAAGGATCGTGAAACCGCCGGCGGTGTGTGGGAGTGCGTCAAATGCGGCACGGTCAATAAGTCAGGAACATCACAGTGTACCAACTGCGGTTCAGAGTATTCTTCATGGGTTAATCCTACCGATACCTTTGCAAAAAAGAAAAAAATCAGCCGCTGGGTCAAGTATAAATAATGCCTCTTTTGGCTTGTAAAGCAATCGAAAATGTGGTATTATTAAAGCATTGAAGACAAAAAGGCGGAATATGCTATGAGCGAAACAATTATTGAAAATACCAAAAAAAAGGTTTTAAGCTGTATCCAGCCGAGCGGGCTTCTGACCCTCGGCAATTATCTCGGCGCGCTTAAAAACTGGGCGGCCATGCAGGAGGAATTCGACTGTACCTATGCCGTGGCAGACCTTCACGCAATTACCGTGCGGCAGGAGCCGGCAAAACTGCGCAGTCAGATATATTCAACCTTCGCAATACTTTTGGCGCTCGGTATCGACCCGGAAAAGAATACGGTTTTTATTCAGTCGCAGGTGCCTGAGCACGCGCAGCTTGCCTGGCTGCTTTCCTGCTATACGCAGTTCGGGGAAATGTCGCGTATGACCCAGTTTAAGGATAAATCCGAAAAGCATCCCGGCAATGTAAATGTCGGCTTGTTTGCATATCCCGTACTTATGGCGGCGGATATTCTGCTTTATAAGCCGGATCTTGTCCCGGTGGGGGAGGATCAGAAGCAGCACCTTGAAATAGCGCGGGATATCGCCGTGCGCTTCAATCATATTTACGGCGACGTTTTTACCGTGCCGGAGGCATATATACCGAAGGCGGGGGCGAGGGTGCGCTCACTTCAGGACCCTGCCAGGAAAATGTCGAAATCCGATGAAAACGTCAACGCGTGGGTCGCGATACTTGATAGCAGGGATGATATAATCCGCAAATTCAAACGCGCCGTGACCGACTCGGATTCATCGGTCAGGATGTCGGAGGATAAGCCCGGCGTTTCTAACCTTATTACCATATATTCGTCGGTGACCGGAAAAACATCTGCCGAGGTCGAGCGTGAATTTGAAGGGAAGGGCTACGGCGAATTCAAGCTGGCGGTAGGCGAAGCGGTAGCCGACGCCTTAGCGCCGATAAAGCAGCGGCATGATGAAATAATTAAGGATAAAGGCTTAATAGAGCGGCTTTACCGCGACGGGGCCGAAAAGGCCGAGGCGACAGCCCGCAAAACCTATTTCAAGGCTATGAAAAAGGTCGGTTTTGTTTTATGAGCTTTCCGCTTGCGGGAAATTCGAGAATCAGAAGTGCGGTTGAGGAGGCCGTAAGAGGCGGCACGCTCCCGCATGCGATGATAATCGAGGGTGAAAAGGGCACCGGACGGCATACTCTTGCGCAGTATATTGCGGCTGCGGCGGTCTGTACCGGTGAAGAGACTCCCTGCGGGGAGTGCCGCGGCTGCCGTCTGCAAAAAGCGGGCACACATCCGGATATTACCGTAACCGCACCGGAGGACGGCAAAAAAAATATCGCGGTCTCACAGATACGGGCCTTAAGGAATGAGGCTTATGTAAAGCCGCATATGGCCGACTGCCGCGTATTTATCATAGATCGGGCCGATACTATGAACGAGCAATCGCAGAACGCGCTTTTAAAGGTGCTTGAAGAGCCCCCGGGAGCTGCTGTATTTATCCTGATAGCTGAATCAAAGGCGTCGCTTTTGGAAACGGTGATTTCCCGCTGTGCTGTGCTTTCGCTCAGCGTGCCGGAATATAAAGAAGCCCTTGAGTATATAAAAAGCAGGTATGATTATTCGGAAAATACGGCAGCTGAGGCTCTCGGAGAAGCTGCATGTAATATCGGCGCGGCGCTGGATATACTGGCCGGCAGAGGCTCAGGGAAAACTGCGGAGGCCGCAAAGGAATTTGTGCAGCAGTTTTTGAAGGGCGATGCGTTTGAAATGCTTAAAATCACCGCCGGCTTTGAAAAGGACCGCGTTTCGGCGGGGATGTTTTTTAAGGAACTTAAGTATTATACTTCTGAGGCTGCCAAAAAAAGTCGCAGCGCCGTTACGGCGGCGCGGCTGGTCAGCTTTTATTCACAACTTTCGGAATACGAGCGCAGTCTCGATACTAATATAAATCTG
>USHL01000014.1 GCA_900554525.1 uncultured Oscillospiraceae bacterium
CGGCGCGGCTTTTATTATCCTACAAGCCCGGTGCGTTCAGTGCCCTGAATAAAAGCCTTCTGGCAAAAAGCAAATATTACAAGTATCGGCGCAATAGCGAGCAGCGAGCCCACACTGCACAGCAGTCTGGTATATGAATTGGAGACCAAATTCCAGCCGCCGAGGAAGGAAGATATCGTAACGTTAAGACCGTCGTTTATCTGTGCCAGCGTATTGAGAGAATCGGCAAACATATTGGTATAGTATGTATCGTTCCACTGCCAGACGAAAGCAAGTATAAAACATACCAGCACGGTAGGAATGGCATTCGGAAGCATTATCTGCCAGAAGGTACGCCAGGTCTTTGCCCCGTCGACCTTTGCGGCTTCCTCTATCTCTTTAGGCAAAGCCCGGAAGGTCTGGCGCATAATAAAGATATAGAGCCCGCATCGGATACCCATACCGGTAATTCCGAGCAGCAGGAACGACCATATCCCCCCGACAGTATTAATGCCGTGTCCGTCGTTGAAAAGCCCTATTATCCCGAAAATATCAAAATCCTGAAGCTGCTGATAGAGCGATACCATATAGGTCTGCGGCGGTACTATAAGAGTGGCTATAACCAGGGCGAAAAGAATTCCTCTGCCCTTGAAATTAAATCTGGCGAAGCCGTAAGCCGAAATAGAACAGGTAAAGATGGAAACCACCGCCACGGCAAGGCAAACACCGAGGGTGCGGAACAGCGCCGGCCAGTAATCGATCACTTGAATAACGACCCTCAGATTATCAAGTGTAAAATGCCGCGGCACCCACTTTACCGTCACGTCGTTAAGGTCGGCCTGATCCATAAACACCAGCGCCAGCTTCGCGAGTATCGGATAAAGGATAACATAGCTTATACCTATAAGCAATATAAGCCGGAAAATCGACCACAAAACAGACGGCGTTTTGCGTTTTACCGTCTCGGCGTCAAACCTCGGACGGTCAAATTTTAAACTGATACTTTTCATATCTTAACTCCACGTCCTTTACGGTCAGTCGTCATAATAGAATACAAATCTCGACACAATAAACGCCACCACGGCGACTATGACCGTGACTATAGCGAAATAGATCAGCGCCATAGCCGACGCCAGCGAATAGTTCTGGTCGGTGAAGGCGGTGGACTGCAGCAGCTCCATAAGCCCGTTGCTGCTCGAAGTAAAGGAATCTATAATCGTATATATAAAGCTTGTAAGGATAAGCGGGCTGACCATCGGGAAGGTTATTTTCCAGAAGTTCTCCCAGGCAGTGCCGCCCTCAACCTTTGCCGCCTCATAAAGCGCGGGTGAAATGGACTGCATTCCCGTAAGCATTATCAGTATCTGTATCCCCGAAAGGTTGATAACGCTGTACACCATATTGGTGACCTCGGTAATGCCGTTTGTGATTTTTTCGCTGACGCCGGCCTCAAGCAGATAATTTGCTATCTGTGAGGTAAATGCCTCGGCAGATACATCAAAGGTATCTTTATAAGAAGACATACCGTTCATCTGAGACTCAAGCGCATTTGTCTGCCCGGAGGTCATCATAATTATGACCGGTATAAAAAGCACTACACGGAAAAAAGTGCGGCCGCGGAATTTCTGATTGAGAACCGACGCCATAAAGAAGCTGAATATCATTACCAGCGGCGTAGTGAGAAGCATGCTGAGCACGGAGCTTGTCGCTGTCTCGCGGAAATCGTTGCTTACAAACAGCGCTTCTTTAAAATATCCGAATCCCGAAAAAGCCATTTTCCGCCCGTCGGGCGACACCGAAACATCGCTCACCGACATACGCACCGAATCTATCATCGGTATTATAAAAAACATAAGCAGTCCGAACATAAGCGGCAGCAGGAATAAATAGCCTTTAAGCGCTTCCTTTTCACGGAGCCTGCTCGCTGTTTTAGCTTTCATTCATTTTACCGCCTTTCTTACTGTGCAGCCTTAAAGCCCATTGCCGGAACGGATACGCCTCCGGCCGAAAGCTCGCTGTCGGTATAATTCACATAAACGGTTATCCCGTTGTCGTAGGCCGTAGCCTTAAGCCCGTTCTCCAGTACGGAATGAGAAATTATCTTGGCTCCGCGAAGCTTTTCATACAGCTCTGCATAAAGACTGTAATACTCTTTTGCGTCTTCAATTGAACGGTCATAAAGCCGGTTATAATATTTTTCGTCAAGAGAAACGACATCCTCGGCAGTGCGTTCAATCCAGGAAAACTGAAGTCCTGCGCCTATTTCCACCGCATTGAGGAAAGCGGTCCGCGACACCGGCTCCTCATTTATCGCCGATACGCAGTAGGGTATATAACCCCTTACGACCATAGCGTAGAAAGGCACCGAGCCGTCCTCTATAAAATAGCCGCTGCTCTTTGTCGGAACATCCCATATCCTTGTAAGATAAGGAAACGAATAAAGTCCCGCACGGTCGCTTTCAAGCTTTATTCCCGCTTCGGTCACCGACTGCATATATTTCTCTATTGCACTGCGTGTCTGGGCGCGGTCGCTTGTATGCTTAGAGTCGAAATCGCTGTTGACCTCATAGGCAATATCTTCGATTATCAGCGTATCGACTCCGTTATTCTCCGCGGATTTTACAAGCTTTTCTCCAAGCTCCGGCAAAAGGGAGGGAGAAAGCAGCACGCTGTATGAGCCGGTATCGACATAGCGGCTTATCGGGTCAAAGGAATACTGTTTTGCAATGCTGCGGTTGAGCAGCTTCACCGTGCTGTTCTTCTTAGCCGAAGCCACACGCAGCACGTCAAGCCCTATGCCCAGACTGCCGGATGCCTCCGCAAGCCGGGAATAACCTTTTTCGCCCCCGAGCCCCGATTCAAATTTTATCCTGTCGCTGTATTTTTGGTTTCTGCCGCCGTTGACAGCATTAGTAAAACGCACCTGCGGACTGTCGGCGCCGAGCTGATCCAATATGGCGCGCGCCTCTTCAAAGGTCGTAAGCTGTGCAAGAGAATTATATGAAAAGCCGAGCAGCTTTTTCTTGACCTGCGCCGTGCCGGTGAATTCGATATTCATAGCGCTCGAATTGTCCTCAACCGGTTTTAATACGCCGTTTTCCTCAAGGTAGCCGCGGTATATGCCCGCGAAACGACTGTAATCGGCATAGCCGTCGCAGAATATGTATTCAATACTGAACGGTTCAGAAAAAAAGTCCTCCGAAGTCATCAGCACCTGACCGTCGCTTGAAGAGGTGACCGTCACAAGATCGGTTGCCGCCGAATCAAACGAAGCATAAACGGTGTTGAAAATATTATTCTTCCCCGAAACCGAGGCATTCACCGACGCACATTCGGCGCCTGAGGCTATAACTCCCATAAAGCCCGCGTCGGCGGCTGAAAGCGCAAAGACCGGCAACGCGGAAATTTCCTCTTTACCGCCGGTCTCGGTGACCGTCTGCGTTCTGTCCTCGCCGTAAATCGGCTTAGAATAAGCGCTCGCATCAGTTTTGCCGTTGTTAAAGTTTATGACTGCGCCGCTGCCGTCCGGCACCAGCATATATCCGGTGTCCTGCCGTCCGGTGCAGCCGAAAAACGGCAAAAGGGAAATATTGGTCGGCTTTACGGTATTATAAGTGATTTTATCCGTGTCTATGCTCGCGGTAAAGCCTGTATCGGTAAGTGTATAATCAACGGTCACAGAAAACAGCACCGGAGGAGTATAGGTGTTTTCCACCTCATTTTCCTGACAGTCGCGCTCAAGGTCTTCAAGAGTGTAGCCTATTCTTTCAAAAGCGGCATAAATCTCCTCGCCGACATAATCAGGGAAGCTGCCCCGCGCATAAATATCATGCTTTGCGAGCACCGGGAAAGTGACTACTACGGTATCATAAAGACCTTTATCCATTTTGGATTTCTCATAGAGCGAATAACGGGAAAGCACCAGTTCACGGTCCTCTTCGCTCATTTTCGGCAGCAGCTCTTTTTCCATACGCTCCTTGGAGATAACCGTCGGGAGCATATCATTGGTATACTCCTGCTTGCCGAAATCATAGGTCACCGAAAGAGTATCCCCCTCGGTCACAGCCTCCGGCGGCTGATTAGCTACCGAATCATCATAGCTTGTCATTGTATTTGGTTTCTGCTCAAGGTAATATTCAAGCGCAATCTGGCTTTTTATTCTGCTGCGCTCCTGCTCCTCCGCAAGCTCTTCGGTGTTTTCGCCCTGCGGATTGGAATACCAAAGCCTGCCTTCCGGCGTTTCAAGCGCTATCTCGCCGTTTTCGCCCTTATAGTAAAGGGAGTACCCTCCCTTGGTCAGCACCTTTTCAAAGTCGGATGAGACGCCGACGCTTACGCCCGATACTCCGGCAGCGGCACTGTCTGCCGCACTGCCTGTTTCAGAGCTCACGGACGGAACCGCTCCGCCCGGCAGTGAACCTGCCGCAGCCGTCATGACCGCAGCCGCGGCAATACAAAATACCTTTTTAAATGTATTTTTCATTTCGGCCTCCTTATAAACGGAACTGGATTTCTTTGACAACCGATATTACAAAAATATATACCTGCTGAACGAGATTTCCGAACAGCACCAAAAGCACTACAATTATGAACATAATAAATATGGTCACTACAAAGGTGACAATGCTTTTTGTCATAGTATAATCATGGGTAGAGAGATTGCCTGCAAGCAGAAGGAATATCATCCATGCAATCGAAATGACGCTGAAAAAGTTATAAAACGCTGCTTCTTCAACGGTTATGATATTGCTGATTACCGTCAGCGGAAGATTAACCAAAGTCACCGGCAGGGTAGCATAGCAGACCGCGATATAAACCTCACTGAATTTGCCTTTGCCGTCAAACAGGGTGGTAAGCGCCCAGTTGGCCACGCAGTAAAGCAGGGCAATGAAAATTACCGCGCCGAGCATCAGCCATACCGAAAGATATTCGGCGGTAAAGCCCGAAAGCAGATATCCGGTGGAATAAACACGTATTATAAGCGTTATAATGAACAGCGCGAAGAGTATCGTAGCAGATTTAACGGTGCCTTTTTTTTCTGATTTAAGCACCCAAAAGCCGTCAAACGGGTGCGAAAGAATATAAAACGAATATTTAAGACTGTCGGATAAACGCATTTCCGCACCCCTCCTTACATTTTTCCGGCTCTGCGTCTGCGGCGCAGCATTACAATCAGGACTGTCGCCGCAAATATTATCACAAGACCGCCCACTATCCAGTAGATATTATCATATATCAGCTGGGTGCGGTATTCGGCAAGCGCCCTTGAATACTGCGCGGTATTGTTTGATTCCTTGAACTGCTGCATAGCTTTTTTATACTCGCCGTTTGCAAGATAAACCTTTCCGACCTCGCTCTTGGCAAGCTCGAAATTATTATTCATGCTCAGCACTTCTTCCCAATAGCCGTAAGCCGCGTCGTAGTCAAGCTCATTCTGTGCGGCAAGCCCCTTGTGAATGGCGTCGGCATATTCGGTAGGTTCGAATACCGTAACAGAACCAAGCTGAGAATCGAGCACCGCCATACGGTCTCCCGATATCCAGGTCAGTGCAACCGGCTGTGCAAAGCCTCCGAGCTGTGCGGAAGAATCGCCGAAGGTATAAAGCAGATATCCGTCATTATTGTAGCAGAATATTTTTTTGCGGGTATAATCAAGACAGGCATATATTTTATAGTTTCCGCAGGAAACGTCGCTGAAGCTGCTCGCACCCTTAAGAGTACCCTCGTAGTAGGTACGCTGGTCTCCGGTTATCGAAACATTTGAAAGGTCACGGATAACGTCGGCGCCGCCGGGATTCAGCCTTTTGACCATACGGTTGTCCTTGGGAGTATACATCGTGCAGTAATAAAAACCCTCCGCATCAAGGTCAATGCTCGAATGATCCTGCGGAACGAACTGCACCTGAGTCTTGCGCTGTTCCTTAGTTGCAAAGCGCTGCCAGAAAATATCCCAGGCCGAAGCTTCTACATTGCTGCTCCCGATAAAACCGATGAATTCACTGTCCCAGTTAATGTTTATGATGCCTTCATAGGTTCCGTCGCCCACTACATAAAGCAGGCGTTCGGAGTCAACCGCAAGCTTAATCGGTTTGAATATAAAATCCTCGCCCAGCATTTCCGATTCGGGCGCCCCCACGATTTTCACCTGCGCGCCGTTATTTTTATCCATTATAAGTATCTGACTGTTTTCGGTATCTGCAACATAAATGTAGGCGTCGTCGACAAAAATTCCCTCCGCTTTGTTCAGAGTGCCGTTTTTGCCGCCGTCGTAGCAAACAAAAACTTTATCGGCGGTAAGATCCTCGTTCAGCACTACCACGCGGTTATTGCCGGTATCAAGAATGTACACCTTTCCGTCCGGACCGCAGTCAATATCAGCCGGCGCGGAAAGCTTGCCGACCCCGAGGTCGCTGCCGTATATTACCCGATCGGGCACATAGGCCTGAGGTCCCGGCACAACGCTCTTGTCGGTTTCGCTGTAAGTATAATTTTCATATGGGATTATACTGTCCGCGGCGGCAGGCAAACACAGCATCACAGCCGCCGAGGCAAGCGCAAGCACGGTTTTCAATAATTTCATAAAATTATCCTTTCAGTCCTGAAGAGCTCATAGTGTCGATAATATTCGACTGCATGATAAGGAAACAAAAAAGCGGAACTATCAGCATAAAAAGCGAAATCGCGGCGCTGACGCCGGTACGCTCAATGCCTCCCGTAACTATCTGAGCCAGCGCCTGAGGCATGGTCTTGAAGGTTTCGGAATATGTATACACGCTCTGTGAGTTCCAGAGATTCTGTATCGAAAGTATTATAAGCGTCATCCATGCGGGCTTTAAAAGCGGCATTACTATACGGAAAAAAATTCGCAGCTCGGAAGCGCCGTCGATCCTGCCCGCCTCCATAAGCGCGTCGGGAATGGTGCTTTCCATAAACTGTTTCATAAGGTAGAGACCCAGCGTGGTGGTAAGCGTAGGTATAAGCATAGCGGCAAAGGTATCAATTATACCTAACTTAGCGAAAATTATGTAGTTCGGCACCTGGGTAACAACCGTCGAAAACATAAGGGAAAAGACAATTATCTTGAATATGACCTTGCTGCCCGGAAACGGAATCTTGGAAAGCGAATAAGCGCAGAGCGAAGCTAAAACAATCTGACCGACTGCTCCTACAACCGTCACCAGTACCGTATTGAAAACATAACGCAGAAACGGCATACTGGTTTCGCTGAGAAGATTAAAAAGACTTGTGAAGTTGGTCAGGGTCGGATTCTGAACAAAAATAGAGGGCGGAAAACGCAGCAGCTCTTCAATCGGCTTGAAGGCGTTGTTTACCACATAAAGAAACGGGATGAGCATAAATATGCCCAATACCGCAAGAAAGAGAAACACCAGCAGGTTGCCGCCGATACTGCGGCTGACGCGGTGCGCTTTTATCTTATGCATTTTAACACCTCCTAATTATTTGCCGACCCGTCCGATAAAGAGGTTGACCAGCTTGTTGCTGCCTACCATCAGAAGGAAGAGCACAGTTGCCATAGCGCAGGACATGCCAAGCTCAAAGCGGGTAGTCGAATAGTCCATCATATGTACTACGATTGTATGTGCCGAATAGTTGGGACTCGGAAAGCCGAAAAGCGTATTGCAGATGGTTCCGATCTCAAACGAACTGGTAATAGTGATAAGCGCCGAAAACATAAGCTGCGGCTTTAAGGCCGGCAGGGTTATGTACCAAAGCTCCTGAACGCGGTTTTTTATGCCGTCCATCGCGGCCGCCTCATAAAGCGAGGCATCAAGCCCCCTGAAGCCGGCCACAAACGAAAGAAAACTCGTGCCGAGACTGGTCCACAGCGTTACTATTATGATAACGGGATAAGCGTAATCGGGATTGGCAAGCCACTGTATCGGCTCCCTGATAAGTCCCATTCCGGTAAGTATGCTGTTTGCAAACCCATAAGCGTCATTGCTGAAAATTATTGTCCATATTGCACTGACCGCGCCCGAAAGCGAGGGTGCATAAAAAACAAATGTCAGCACCGCGCGCAGCTTCGGCGGAAAATCGTTTATCATCCATGCTACAAACAGACAGCCGCAGAAAGAAATCGGCGCGGTAGTAAAGGCAAAAAGCAGCGTATTCTTAACCGCCGTCATAAAAATATCATCTTTAAGAAAAAGCGAAAGATAATTATCGAGCCCCACAGGCACCGGCGCTTCAATGATATTATAGCTTGTAAAGCTGAGCACCATAGCGTAAAGCACCGGTATAACCGTAAAGACAAAGAAAAGAAGCAAAAACGGAAGCGCAAAAAGCAGCGATACCCTGTGCTTTTTAAGACCCTTTACGAAGCCGCCTCTTTTCCGTACCGATACGGTATCAAGCTTACTCATCAAGCCCTAACTCCTTTCTCTTGGATGCGATCTCTGAATCAATAGTCTCGGAGAAGTCCATAAGTATCTCTCCCGGAACCGCGCTGTCATACATTACTTTATTAAGCGCATTGCCGATATAGCGGGAAGTATAGTATCCGCCCGGAACCTGCGGCACACCGACAAGCTCTTCCGCCTGCTTTTTCAGCATAGAAAGGGTATCGGCATCCCACGGCAGGCGTTCAAAAGCTGCTACATTGGCGGTCATAACGCGCGCAGACTGACCGAGCGCCATCTCAACGCGCGTAGCGTATTTATACTGCGCGTCCTCGCCCGACCACCATTTGAGAAATTCCCAGCAGGCATCCTCATGATTGTTCTTAAGAATGATAGAGCAGGTATCGGTCGAAGCGGCGGTATGATCCACACTGCCGTCCTCCTTTACCGTACCCGGCATCATTGCGATGCCCCAAAGCCCTTCGATTTCAGGCGCTAAAACGCTCAGGGTGCAGTAAAGCGAAAAATCGTTTATAAGTATCGGGATCTCACCCGTCCTGAAACGGTTCTGCGCGTCGAACTGCTTCGGCGACTGATAATCCGTAAAAAACTCGCTCCAGCGGGTAAACGCGCTGATTGCTTCATAAGAAGTAAGCGCCGTAGCACTCATATCCTCGTTATAAAGAGTGCCGCCGTTTTGATAGAGCATCGAATAGTAGGTTTGCAGGTCGGTCGGAATCGGAATTCCGAATTCAAGATTATTCTTCTTTAATGTCGCCATGGCGATTATTACATCATCCCAGGTCTCGGGTATACTAATTCCCAATTCGTCAATAATGTCCTTGCGGTAAAAAAGCATATGGTAGGACTGTGTAAGCGGCAGACCGTAAAGCGAATCCTTATAGGTTATCGGCGCAAGCGCGCTTTCCCTGAATTGTGAGGTGACCTCATCTATGTCATCGTATTGATTAAGATCGACCACCGCATTTCGGAAGGCGTAGTTCATCGCGTCGGCCGAAGCGACATTGAGCGCAATATCCGGCGCCTTCCCCGCAACTATCGCCATAAGCAGCGAGGATGTAACCAGCTTTACATCCACGGTTATATCGTGGTCGGTATAAAAATCGTCCTCGACAAGCTGCTGCAATATCGAAAGCTGGGTCTGACCCGCCGTCGTCCAGACGGTAATGGTATCCGCCCCCTCAGCCGCAGGATTTGTCTGGTATTCATCCGAAAATGTAAACAGCAGAGACTTGAGCTCAAACTCCAGCATCGAGAAGAAGCCCGCCTTAGCCTTTTTTATCTCTCCGCCGGGTGCATAAAGGCAAAAATAGTCCAGCTGCAGCGGCTGGCTTTTTGCCGAAATCATCCAGGTAGAAAGCGCCGTAATATTGGATTTAAAGCGCGCAAGCTCGCCGGTTATACGGTAAGGATCCTCGACAAATTCAGCAAGCTCTGCCGCCAGAGTACCCATATTCTTGGTGCCGGCCGAACCGCCGTCCATAGTCTCTTCTATGTAATCGCTCAGCCGCTCAAGCTCAGCCTGCTGCTCCTTAAACGTCTCTATAACGTCCGGAACCGCAGTCTCAAGCTGATAGTCGCGCAGCGTGTCGGGATTGCTTCCGGTTATCATTATAATCTTTCGGTAAGCGTCATTAAGCTCTTTTACACAGTTTTCCACCAACGGCAGAACCTCGGAAAGCTCACCGACTATAACCTCAAGCCTTACTGTGTGCTTACCCTTTGAAAGCTCTATTTTATACGGCTCGTCTCCGCCGAGAACACGGTTTGAAAAGCCGGAGGAATAAGCAAAATCCACCTCATCAAGCTCAGAGAAAAGCAGTTCTCCGTCTATTATTATGCGTCGGTAGCTTGACATACCGGCATTTATATTCTGGCGGTACTTGAATGCCATTTCATAAAGCCCGTCTTCCGGAACCTCAAATTCCCATTCGATATACTGTCCCGGATTATCCCACGAACCGCCGCCTATGGTATTCAGATATTTTTCATAAGCACTTGTGGGGCTTGTGGTTGCCGAGGTCGAATCATTGACGGCATAAAGTGTCGCGTCGGATTTATACGCAGCGTATTCCGCCTCAAAATACAGCGGCTCGCCGCTGTAATCCTTATATTTATAGCCGGCTGAAGCCTCCTCATATGAGGGCGCGTCAGGCTCGTTCACAAATTTAAGCTCCGAAACCTCTATGGTTTCATTTTCCATCTGAATCCTTATACGGTTTTCACCGATTTCAAGCGGAAAGTAAAGTCTGCCGCCGTAAAAATAAACATTATCGCTCAGTATTACGGTCTGCGGCTCATAAACCTCCGTCTGATTGGGAATCCTTCCGCTCTTGACGGTCTCATCGTCAAGAGGCTTTTCATCCTTCCAGCGGCGCACCAAATGCATTGACTGTGCCTCGTCAAAAGGAAGCTCGCCGTTGATATAAAGCGAAAAAGCCGGTGCGGCGCCGATACCCTCGCGGCATACGTAGGTCATGCTCACCGCATAAAGACCCGCTTTTTCAGCGTTTACGGTATATTCATAGCTGCTGCCGGCTTCGAAAACAACCGTATTCCCCGAGATGACCGGAATCTCAGCAACAGGTTTTTCAGCGTCCGGATAAGCCTCGGAAAATTCCAGATAGGAAAGCCCTGCGTCAGAGCCCGCCGCGGCGCCGGAACCGGCAGTGCCGTTTTGCACATCTTTAGCCCTGCCGTCCGCCGCTGAGGCGTCAGATATGGAGTTTATTACCTCAGCATCTGCGTCGGCAGCATATGCGGGGGCCGCCGTCGTCTGCAAAACAAAAAGGGCGGCAAAAATCAGTGCTCCCGTTTTGATTGTCTTGTGTTTTTTAAGCATAGTTTACCTGTCCTTTCTCGGCGCGGCCGCTTTATGCGCCAAAGGCAATTTAGCATAATATATATACAAAGGCCCTTTATTTTCATTAATATTATACAATCGAAGAATATTCATTTCAATGCGGATTATTCCTTGATATGTGAGGAATATTAAACATGTTTTCCATGACCCGTAAATACCGCCTGCAAAAGGATTTCGAGCCATTTTTAACCTTGTACGGGCAGGTTAAAATAAAGCGGAAATTCATCACCGGCTATGATTTCCGCTTTAGATTTTATTGTAGGATCAGACAAATACGGCCGCTGCATTTAGGGCAGTTTACTTGATTCCCTTAATTATAACCGGGGAACCGTTAAGCGGAACGGTCACTTTTCCGTTTTCCGCCGTATATACCGTTTCGTTACCCATAAGGTCGGTCACCGTAACCCTCTCCGCCGATGCGTCAAAAGTCACGGCCAGGCTTGACTTCCATCGGTCGACCCACGGATAAGCCGCCATGCGGTCAGGCCTTGTCTGCGGCATCGCGTCATTAGGCTGGCGTGAGCAGTTGGACCAGGCCGCCGTAACCTCTCCGTACAGCTCCGTTTTCAGTGTTACCGCACGTACCTGATCACCGTCATCATAACGCGAAAATTTCGCCTCGGTCACGCTTTCAAGCTGTCTTGTCATATTAGCATAAGCTGCCGCCGCAGGCTTGGGCAGTATCCTGCCGTAATAATCCGGATAATAAAAATATCCGAAATTGAATTCAGGATCATCGGCACTGACGCCTATGCCGGAATTTGAATAATCGGTAAGGCAGTAGGTCATAACGGCCTTTGCGCCATAGGCAAGGCTCAGCATATAGCTTCGGGTATTGTAATCTGCCTGAGTCCGCAGATCCACCGCCTTTTTAAAGCCCGCCTGAGTAGGGTACCCGGTCTCTGTTACATAAAAATCCTTTTCGCCGTAGCTGTCAATAGCTCTGCGGGTTCTCCGGAGTGCCTGCTCAACATGCCAAATGTTATCCCCCGCCGCATTAAGGTCAGGTGAATACGGATATCCGTACGGATGAACCGCCAAAGTGTCAAACTTATCCCACAGCCCTTCCGTATACAGCTTTTCAAGCCAGCTCGACTGCGCCCCCGAAACGGCCGCCGTTATATAATTATGGCCTCTTTGCTTGATATTGTAATAACCCGGCATAAAATACTGTTCCACATAACTGTCGAATATGCTGTCCAGCCTTGAAGGATTGCTTATTGTAGGCAGATTCAGCTCGTTTCCGCTGTTGAAAGCGTCAATTCCGAATTGCTCCATAGCGGTGATATACGAAAGACTCCCGTTTCCGGTACCGAAAAGACGTATACCGTTGTTCCTTGCCGTATTTATGAAGCGTTCCGTCATTTCGAGATCGTTTTCACGGAATGCGGTACCGCGGGTTACGGCCACCCCTATTTTACCGGCAAGGTCCAAATAATCCTCGTAAGGCTCATATTCACCGCCCAAAATCTGATTTATGCCGAACGGACTGCTTTCGCCGTACTTATAATCATACTCCTCAAGCAGCATAAACGGATATACCTCACGGTAGCTGCCTCTTTCGGTAGTTATCATCAGATTGAGATAAAACATACCGAAATATCCGGGATTTATATCTAAAAGACGGTCAAGGCGCCCGTCGGCCGGAATGGTATTATTAATAAACGTACCCTCATCCACCATACGTCCGTAATAATCTCGTATGTCGTATCTGAGGCTGAATAAAGTCTCATCCTCTTCAAGATTTGTAACGTTAAGATTAAGCTTTACAGCGTCGCCTATAAATACAGACGAAGCCTCGCTGTTCCCTTCGGTCGGTTCGACCCCGACCGCCGCAGGAAGATCTCTGCCCTCAAAGCGCGTGGTATAATCAGGATTATCCCCCTGCGCGCAGTTTTCAAATACAACGGTATATTTTACCGTATCTCCGTCTTTGTCTTCCTCTCCGAAATACATCGGCAGCCGGTCCTTCGGGTAACGGACATAAAAATCCCACAAATAATCGGGCAGATTATCGCTCTGAAGAAATGTATACATCCGGTTTCCTCCGCCGAAACGGTGAACCGTATAAAAGCTGTCGGTCGTTTTATAAGGGTAATCGCCGTCCGAAGGATATGTCCATCCGCATTCAACGCCGCTGTCAAAGCCGTCCCAGCTGTTAATAAAGCCTCTGTCGATATACGAGCCGTTTGCCTCGGGCGATATCACCCCGGAAAAGTCCGCCGTATACTCCACTTTGCAGGATCTTCGGCCGAAAACAAGCCTTGCTTCAAAGCTTCCGCCCGTACAATCATACCGTACGGTGAGCACTTTTCTGCCGTATACATCGTTTTCTTCACTGAAATCCGCCACACCGTAAACCTCATAATCATTGCCTCCCGTATTCAGGTGCATCTGTCCCGCGCCCGAAACGGTATCGATAAGCGTTCCGTTTTGATCCTTTATAGCAAAAACCTCGCGGCTTCCGATTATGCCGTAGGCATAGGTCTCACCCTCGTAATAATAGTCGAGCTGCGAACAATCTGCCGGCAATGAACATACATATGACTTGTCCGGACCGTCTGAAAGCCGGCCGCTGCCGCTGTTTTCTCCCGGCGTTGCTCCTTCGTCTGTATTTCCGAAGCTTCCTACCTTGGGAAAACTCTCTCCTAACGGCAGCGCCCAATCTTCATATTTTTCAAAATCAAGCTCCGGCATGGTTTCTGATCCACCCGCCTCCAAAAGTATTTTGCGCATAAGCGCAAGGTCATCCGCCCCGTTCAGTCCGTCGCCGTTAAGATCGGCCGCAGGATCATATTCCTCCGACCCGGCAAGCAGCTTTTTCAAACGTATAAGGTCGCGTATATCAACATCGCCGTCATTGTTAATGTCACCTGAAAGCCCCGCACGCACAGGCTCGCCGACTGACAAAATAAGTCCCTTTGAATCAATCCCGAGCACCTGAACATATACGGCCGAGTCGGTTTCAAGCAATGCCTCGGTCTCGGCCGTCCTGACGCTCGCCGTAACGGTTCCTGCGGCGTCATAGGACGTAACAGCATAACCTGAAGCATCCGCCGACGGCTCCCAGCTTACACA
>USHL01000015.1 GCA_900554525.1 uncultured Oscillospiraceae bacterium
GTTCAAACACGGTGGTCAACGGCGTTATCGGCGCGATAAAGAGCCTCTTTGAGCGGATGTTTCCAAATAATGAAAAGAAGAGCAGTTCGCAGCGGGTGCTTCCGTTTGTCTTCTCGGATATAACGGTGGATGAGCGTGATTTTGTTTATACCGCAACCGACAGTGCGACGCTTGCTCAGATAAAAAAGCTGAGTCCCGGCGAAGGAAATAATATCCTCGATTCGGAGGAGGTTAATTTTACCGACGACGAGGTAAACTCTACTTATAATAACGGCAAGATGCTCAATCAGACCATAATAGGTCTTGAAGTAGACGAAAACGGCATAATATACGCCCTTGATTCGGCCTACGGAAGGGTGTTTGTCTACGATCCCGAATGCCGTATGATAACGGCGTTCGGCGGCGGTATGGGCAGCGGCACACAAAAGGGAACCTTTGCGGGTGCGTGCGCCATAGCGCTTCAGGGCAGCAGTATTCTTGTCGCCGATAAGATAAACAACAATATAACCGTTTTCTCCTGCAACGAATACGGCCGCAGAGTGCTGGGGCTGGTAAAGCAGACCATCGACGGCGATTACGCCGAATCCAAGGCCGGCTGGGAGCAGGTGATAAAGGAGGACCGCAATCTCCAGCTTGCATATACCGGGCTTGCGCGCGCCTATCTGTCCGATGGAAATTACGAGGCGGCGATGGATATGGCGCTTGAGGGCTACGACCGCGAGACTTATGCCCTGGCCTTTGAGTATTACCGAGGCGAGTGGGTGCAGGAAAACTTCGGGCTGCTGTTCGGCGGAGCGATTTTGGTCTTTGCCCTGGTGCTTGCGGCGGCGATAGTCGTCTCTAAAAAGAAAGTAAGGCTGATAAAAAATTATGAGCTGAGTCTTATGCTCAGAACCGCGGTACATCCCGGCGTAAGCTTTACCGAAATCAAGGAAAAGCACAGAGGCTCGGTGCTGCTGGCGGTTATACTGCTTTTGATTTTCTATGTTTCATCGGTGGCAAATGTTATACTCGGAGGCTTTCTCTTTACGGCGTATGACCCGGGCAGCTTTAATTCGCTGTGGGTATTCGTTCAGAGCGCGGGGCTGGTGCTTCTGTGGGTTGCGGCGAACTGGCTGGTATGTACGCTGGCGGGCGGCAAGGGCAGGATGAAGGAAATCTTCATTGTCACCTGCTACAGCCTTATCCCGCTTATAATCGGCAATATCATTCAAACGGTTATGAGCAATTTTCTACTCCCGGCAGAGGGCAGCATACTCAGTATTCTTTCGGCGGCGGCCGTAATTTACGCGCTGCTGGTATTTGTTATCGGGATGCTTCATATCCATGATTTTACAATGTCCCGCTTTATCGGAACAAGTATTTTAACAGTGCTCGGCATGGCGGCAATAGTATTTCTTATAGTGCTGATCGGCATACTGCTTCAGCAGCTCGGCGGCTTTATCGCTTCGATTTTTATAGAATTGGTAATGTAGGAGGAAAGGGTTATGCGAAAGAAAATTTTATACCTTGTTTCCTCACTGCTGATAACGGTTTCCCTGTGCGCCTGCTCCGGCGGCGAGGTGTGGGACAATAAGCCGTTTGATACAAAGGCGGAGCCGGCGGAGCTTTCCGACGGCGAGCTGATAGCCGAGAACGGCAGCTACCGTATGGAATGGGTCTCACGCAATTCGAGCGTGCGCCTTGTCGATAAGGCGACCGGTAAAATCTATGCGACTACCCCGGATGACGGCGGCGAGCCGGAGCTTGATATATTCGGACTGCCTGTCAAAAAGCATGTTGAGGTGGAATCGCCTCTTGTGGTCGAATACCTCAACGATTCCACCGACATTGAAGAGGAGGCTGACTCATATACCGCCGTTTCCGAAGAGGGCAGAGCAGCGGCCGAGCTTATAGATAACGGCGTGAGGGTAAAATATTACTTCGACAGTCAGAAGATTATGATTCCTGTCGAGTATGTCCTGCGTGAGGACAGCATAGCGGTGAGCATCAATTCAGAGGAGATAGAGGAGGAAAACCTCAAGGTCACCTCAGTAACCCTGCTGCCGTTCTGGTGTTCGGTCAAAAATGATACGCCCGATTCCTATCTTTTTGTGCCGTCGGGTTCCGGCGCGCTGGTTTACGGCGATACCATTTCCCAGACCGGCGTTACCTACGCGGCGCAGGTTTACGGCAACGACCCTGTTATGCAGGCGGACGATAAGCCTGTTACCGAAAAAGCGGTGCGTATGCCGGTATACGGCGCCAAAAACGGCGGTTACGCCTCCTGCGCGGTAATTGAAAACGCCGCAGAATCGGCGGTCATCGAGGTCAACACGGGTTCGTCGGGGGTCCGTTACAGCGGGGTTTACGCCAAATTCCAGGTACGGGGCTACAGCCCCAATTTGGCGAAATTTATGCAGGGTCTGGAAAAGAAACTCAACATTTACAGCCGCAGTATGGTAAAGGAAACCTTTACGGTGGGATTTTATCCATTGACGGGCGACAGCGCCGATTATTCCGGTATGGCGGAGGTCTACAAGAATTATCTCAAAAAAACCGGAGCCTTCGCCGAAAGCCGTGACGCTGCGGCGCTTGATATAACCTTTATCGGCGGCATGTCGGTCAATAAATCCTTTTTAGGCGTGCCTTACAGGGATTTACTTCCGGCGACGACCTTAAAGCAGGTCAAAGAGCTTTTAAGCGATATTTCCGAAAGGACCGGCGCACATATAAACGCAAGGCTTGTCGGCTTCGGCGCCGGAGGACTTAACGGAAATGCCTTTGCCGGAGGCTTTAAGATAGACAGCGCTCTCGGCAGTGCCGCGGAGCTTTCCGAGCTTTCGGAGTTCTGCCGCGAGAACGATATTACACTGTATTTCGATTTTGATACAGTGAGCCTGAAGTCGGGCAGCGAGGGTTACAGCAGTTTGTTTGATACGGCGTACAGCGCGCTTTATAAGCGGGCTGAGCTTTATGACTACAACGCCGCTACCCGCAGCCGTATCGAGTCTTCGAAATACAATCTTCTCAAACGCTCCGAGCTTTCAGTTGCGGTTGAGAAGCTGCTTAAAAAGACAGATAAATGGAATATAGACGGGCTTAGCCTTACGGCGCTCGGCAGCACCGCCTATTCCGATTATTCGGATGATGATTCGGTGCGCTTTTATTCAAAGGGAAATATGTCTGCCGATGTTTCGGAAATGCTTTCGGGCGTCAGGGAGCGGCATAAGGTGGCGACAGCCGACGCCAATGTTTATGCGGCGGTTCTGTCCGACGCGGTTTTCGACGTTCCGCTCAGTTCTTCGGCCGAGCAGATATTTTCCGAGGAGGTACCCTTTTATCAGTCGGTTTTAAAAGGATTTGTGCATACTTCGGGCAGCTCGTACAATCTTGCTGAGGATCCCGAACGGCGGCTTTTGCAGACGGCGGAATCCGGCGCGGGACTCAGCTTTACGGTATGCGCCGAATGGCATAAGGAATTTATAGACAATACCGGCTATGAATTCTTCGGCAGTGAATATGCCGGAATCGGCGATACGCTGGCTGAAACCTACGCAGGTCTCGCCGATTACTGCGAAGCGGTCGGCGGAGCGGAAATCATACATAACGGAACTCTTGAAAACGGTCTCAGGGAAACGGTCTTTTCAAACGGAGTAAGGGTATATGTCAATTATACCGGGGCCGGGCTTTCATCTCCTCTCGGAACGGTTGAAGGCGGCGGCTTTATATGGGGAGGTGGTGCAGAATGAAGAAAAAAAGCTGTAAGAGCATAGAAAAGCTGAAAAGCAGATACGGGCTTATGTTCATTCTGCCATGGTTCATCGGCTTTATAGTTTTTTTCGCGGTGCCGATAATCCAGTCGGTCTGGTTTTCCTTCTGCGACGTCACCATGTCTACCGACGGCGTGATAACGGATTTTGTCGGTTTTGAGACCTATTCCTATTATTTGTCCGGCAGCGGCGATTTTACCGAAATGCTTTCGGCCGACCTCGGTACTCTTATGTATTCTCTGCCGATAATCCTTCTGCTGTCGCTGGTGCTGGCGCTGCTGCTAAATCAGAAGTTCAGGGGCAGGCTTTTCTTCCGCGCGCTGTATTTTATGCCGGTAATAATCGCCAGCGGCGTCGTCATCGAAATACTTTTCATGACGACCGACGAAGAGATAATGTCCTCCGGCGTCAACGTGGCGCTGACCGATTCGATGTTCAGCGTCGAGGATGTAGTAGGCTGGCTCAATCTGCCGGACCGTATAGCGGTGGGGGTAAAGTCGGTCATAAATAATATTTTCGACCTTTTGTGGAGCTGCGGCATACAGACCGTTCTTTTTATAGCGGGGCTGCAGTCGATACCCGGCACGCTTTACGAAGCCTCGCGGGTCGAGGGCGCGAGCAAGTGGGAGGAATTTTGGTTTATAACCTTCCCGATGCTGGGCAGCGTAACTATGCTGGTGGCAGTCTTTACGATCGTCGATCTGCTTACCAATACAAGAAGAGCCGTGATCGACAAGGCGTACAGCCAGATGAACGCCGGAGTTTACGATACCACATCGACCATGCTCTGGATATATTTTATTGTAGTCGCGCTGGTAATGGCGCTGCTGCTGTTTCTGTACAACCGCTGTCTGATGAGACGCTGGCGTTAGAGGGGAGGATAAAGCATGAAATTTTCCAAAAATCTTTTTTCGGATATGGCCTCTCCCGATTCGGCGCTGAGGAAAAAGGGAACAGCCTCGGCAAAGCGGATATTCTATACGGCAGCGAGACTGCTGGTGCTTTCGGCAATAGGATATATAATAATTTATCCTCTGCTTCAGATGATAGTGACCTCGGTCAAGGATAAAAATGCGTTTTACGACGCGGCAAGGGTATGGATACCGTCAAGCTTCAACATTAAATCCAACTATTCGCAGGCGGCTGAGGCGCTTAAATACTGGGACGGCCTTAAAGCTACCCTGCTTTACGAAATGCTGGCGGCGGTTATTGAGATACTCACCTGCGCGGTGACGGCCTACGGCTTCGCACGCTTCCGGTTCAAATTCAAGGGCGCGTTTACCGCCTGCCTTTTCCTCACTATACTGATACCGGAAACAATGCTTATAATACCGCGCTCGCTTAATTTCGCGCATCTTGATTTTATGGGTCTGTTCGGGCTGTTTGATAAGCTTACCGGAATAGATATACGCCCGAATATCGTGGGCACCCCGCTTGCCTTCTGGCTGCCGTCGCTGTTTTCGATGGGTCTGCGTTCCGGAATAATAATATATATTTATATCCAGTTTTTCAAAAGCCTGCCCTACGAGCTTGAAGAGGCCGCATGGGTCGACGGCGCGGGTCCGGTGCGAACCTTTGTTTCGATAGCGGTGCCGTCGTCTAGCGTCGTTTTCGTGACAGTATCGGTGTTTTCGGTCATCTGGCACTGGAACGACAACCTGATTTCGCAGATGTATCTGCTTGATGATTTCCCTCTGGCGGTAAACCTTGAGCGTATGAATATAACGCTGAAGTCGATGGGCTACTTTATCGAGCAGGATGTCGAGGGCCAGGCTCTGTTTATGGCAGCCTGTGTGCTCTTCCTTATTCCGCCGCTGGTGCTTTATATGATACTTCAGCGGAAGTTTATTGAAAGCATCGACCGCGTCGGCATAACGGGTTAAAAGCTTATAAAGACGAAAGTCTTAAAATATTAAAAGGAGAAATGCAATATGTTGAAAAAATCAGTTAAGCTGCTGGCTTTGCTATTGGCGATAGCCATGACAGCCGCGCTTTCCGCCTGCGGCAAGGCAGGAACCGAAAGCGGTTATACTTCCGACTGGGAGTATACCGATTCCGGCGAAATCGTCGGTGACGCTTCGGGAGATTCCTCCGACACGTCGGATGCTTCAGGCTCCGGCAGTACCTCTTCGGGCGGCAATACGGCGTCGAACACCTCTTCGGGCGGAAAGACCCCGACTAAAAAGCCGTCGGGAGATTCCAAATTCCTTGTAGACCCAGAGGATTACAGAGGCACTACCGTAACCTATGTTACCTGGAAGGACCCGAAGCTCAACGAGGACGGTCCGGTCATTGAAGCCTTTAAGAAAAAAATACGGAATAAACGTAAACATCCAGCTTGTAAATCAGGAAACCTACCTGACCACTATTTCCTCCAATATAGCCGCCGGCAAGCAGGGCGATATCTTCTTTGAAAACGGGACCTTCCCCGGCTCGCTCAACGTTATGGAGCCGCTGGATAACGCGATGATCAATTTTGACGACCCCATATGGAACCAAAGCACCATAAAGATCTCCACTATTGCCGGTCATCCGTACCTTGTGGATACCATATCCAACATCTGGGCTGAGGTGGATATCTGCGTTTACAACAAAAACCTCTTCAAGCAGGCTAATCTGAATACTACACCCGAAGAGCTTTACGAGGCGGGCCAGTGGACCTTTGATAATATGAGAAAAGCGGCCCAGGCGATAAGCGCGCTCGGCAAGGATTATATCGGCGTTGAAATCAACTCCGAAACTGCGCTCGGCGCGGCGGGAGCGCATCTCTTCAATTATAAGAACGAAACGATATCAGCCGGTTTGGATAACCACCTTAAAGAGGTTATGACCTTCCTTGCCCAGATGAAGACCGACGGTCTTGCGGCGCTCGGACACAGGGCGTTCAACGACGGCAAGGTGGGCATCGGTCTTACCAACTGTTTTGCGCTTAAAAAGAACGGTTATTTCACCACTATCAACCCTGAGCATGTCGGCGTCACCTATCTTCCCACATGGAAAGCCGGAGAAAAGACTATTTCTACCGGTATTTACCGCGGCTGGGGCCTCATAAAGGGCGCCAAGAACCCGGTGGCGGCAGGCATATTCCTGCGTGAATATCTCGATATCAACAACTACGATGTTGACGAGGCCTTCCTCAACGACGAGGTTGCCGACTTCTTTTTCCAGGTCACCGGCGCGGCGGGCAATATAGATTACTATTACGGCAACGCTATGGTTAAGGCCACCGGAACCGGAACCGAATACGGCGACAGATGGGCTACCATCGAGCCCAGCCAGATAGGCACCTATCTTGACGGAGAGCTCAATGTTATGAAGGATATGGCGAAAAAAGCCAATGATATAATCGCTTCTGCAAAGAAATATATTTCCGAAAATTACTGATACGGAGTGTTTCGCCGGCAAGCGGTTAAAAAATATTTGACACAGGAGAAAAATATGATATACGAGGGAAACAGCGCAAGGGATATAAAGATTGCGTATATAGGCGGCGGCTCGCGCGGCTGGGCGTGGGGACTTATGTCGGATCTCGCCAAGGCGGGGGATATAAACGGTTCGGTATATCTTTACGATATAGATTTCGAGGCCGCCCGTCGCAACGAGATTATAGGCAATAAAGCGGGCAGCGCCGAGGGGGCGGTTTCCGACTGGAAATACAAGGCTGTAAAAACTATCGGAGAAGCGCTCGACGGCGCAGACTTTGTTATAATTTCCATACTTCCCGGCACCTTTGACGAGATGGAAAGCGATGTTCATGCTCCGGAAAAATATGGGATTTATCAGCCGGTGGGAGATTCGACCGGTCCGGGAGGAATAATCCGCGCTCTCAGAACCGTACCTATGTATGAGGAAATCGCCGGGGCAATAAAAAAGCATTCTCCCGATGCGTGGGTCATAAACTATACTAATCCTATGACGGTATGCGTAAATACGCTTTACAGGGTATTCCCGGAAATAAAGGCCTTTGGCTGCTGCCATGAGGTGTTCGGAACCCAGAAGCTGCTGGCGTCGGCCGCCGCAGAGCTTTTAGGCGTGGAAAAACCGGAGCGCCGGGAAATAAAGGTTAATGTCGTCGGCGTGAATCATTTCACATGGCTTACCGAGGCGCATTACAGAAATTATGATCTTTTTCCCGTTTACCGCGAGCTTGTAAATAAGTATTATGAAGCGGGCTGGTCCGACGGCAAGGACGATAACTGGCTCAATAACTGCTTTGCCTCAATGCAGAGGGTCAAGTTCGACCTTTTCAGACGGTTTGGCTGCATCGCCGCCGCCGGCGACCGTCATTTGGCGGAATTTTGTCCGGGCGACTGGTATCTTTCCGATCCTGAAACTGTGAATAACTGGAAATTTGCTCTGACACCGGTTGAATGGCGGCGCGGTGACCTGAAACGCAGGCTTGAGCGCAGTGAACGTCTGATAAGCGGGGAGGAAGCTTTTGAGCTCAGGGAAACCGGAGAGGACGGGGTAAACCAGATACGCGCGCTGATAGGTATTGAGGATATGCTTACCAATGTCAATATTCCTAACCGCGGCCAGATACCCAATCTTCCGCTGGGAGCGGTGGTGGAGACCAACGCGCGTTTTACGGCAGACACAGTGACGCCGGTGCTTGCAGGCGGACTGCCGGAAAGCATCTATCCGCTGGTGGCAAGGATTTCCGGCGAGCAGCAGCTCATTACAAGAGCGGCGCTTGAACGCGATCTGCCGCTCGCTTTTGAGGCTTTCGCAAATGATCCGCTTGTACGGCTTCCGCTTGCAAAGGCTGAGGAATTATTCGGGGAAATGCTTCAAAATACAAAGAAATATCTTTCAATGTATAAATTATAAAAACAGAAGGACGGCGTCGGCCGTCCTTTTTTTATGCGGATTTTTCCTTATGCAGGCGGGTTTATTTACGCAGGAAAAACGGTTTGTTTCGATTATTGTCATACATAAAACCGTGATGAACTGAGTTTTGCGGCAAGCATACGGGGGCAATCTTATTCCTGACAATCATTAAAAAGATGCCGGATTATCAATGTCGTTCACCGTCTGAGCCTTTTTACACTAAACACCGTTACCAAGCCGTTATATCCGAGCAAAGGCGCTCCGCCGTTTTTTCGGCTGAAAGTCTGCCGGACCCGAAAAGACCGACGGCCTCATAAATTCCGTCCGCGCGTCCGTCGTCCCAGTTTTCGGAAATATACACTGTCTCCGTCAGATTTGAAGCCAGTGCTTCATATAAATGCTGAACATTTTCGGGAATGGAACGGCTGCCGTAGGAAATTTTGCAGGCGAGCGGAATATGTGTGTCCGAAAGCAGGTTTATAAGGTTTTTCGGCTCAAAAAGCAGCTCTAAAAAGGCGAGGGCACAAGCGCGGTCGGCAGTCTGCCGGACAGAAACCGTATCAGCGCGTACCACAATGAAGGCCTGCTCACCGTCTGCACAGAAAAGGCTCGGTGCAAGGGTTTCTTCGGAAAGGGAGGACATGCTGTTTTCTGCTTCGGCAAGCTCCGCAAAAGAGCAGACAAGCGCCGACGCTCTTGCTGAAGTAAAGGCTTTTACCGCGTCGGGAGTAAAGCTTAAAAGGCCCTCGTCTCTAAGCTTAGAAAGGCGACCGATCGCATTTTCAAGAACCGCTTTGTTGAATCTGGCGTCTGCAAGCTCCTGTGACGAGCCTCCGTTTGCAAGATAAAGCGGTGCTACGGCGGCCCAGAAAAGCAGTTCGGGATCATCCGCCGGGCAAACCGCCGGGAACTGTTTCGCGAGACTCAGCTTTTGCAGATCTTCATAATTATAGGGCGGAGTACATTTTTCACGGTCATAGAACAGGGTGTCGTACCATATGCTGTCGATATGCAGAAACAGCGGTATGCCGACAATATTTTCGCCGCTTTTGCGCAGCAGTGAATTGCTTATTATATCGCCCGGAACCGCGCTGTCTATCGGCATAAGGCCGTCGGACGGCGGGGTATCGGTAATGAGCAGGTCCGCGGAATCGGCGTCGCCGGTCCATTCGACAGCGAGAGCGGAGTAAACACCGCCCGCGGTGCGGAATATTCTCTCGAGGGCGCTGCGGTAGCAGGGATCGGAATATACCGTCAGTCTGCCCGAAATCCGTTTGCTGCCGTTCGGGTCAGAACTTTTGCTGCCGTCGTTTTCCCCGCAGGATACAAGCACAAATACCGAGCTCAGTATAATGCATATTATTTTTAAGAGTAGGGCCCGCGGGCGTTGCTGCTTTGATGCGGAATGCTTTTTTGCCCGCTGCTTCATTCGGGAGGGCATCGCGCCGGCACCGCAGGGCAGGGGCTTAAGGCTTTTCATTATTTTCCTCCGTCGCAGTCTTCCGGTACTGTATAGGCTGAATCCCGGTCATTTCCTTGAAAATCCGGCTGAAGTATTTGGAATTCCCGAAGCCTACCGTCTCACTTATATAATCTATTGAGCGGTTTGTGGTGCGCAGCAGCTCCTTGGCACGCCCGATACGTATATTCAACAGATAATCGCTGTAATTTACCCCTACCTGCTGTTTAAAAATACGGCTTATGTAGCTTGCGTTGAAGAAGAAGGTTTCTTCAAGCGTTTTGAGGGTTATGCTGCGGCTGTAATTGGCTTCGAGATACCGTTTGATTTTTTCTACCAGCAGGTCGGAGCGTTCGGCTTCGCTGTCTGCCGATTTCTCTGCGGAAGAAGGAGCCTTTTCTCCCGCAAGCTTGGCTTTCAGTCTGGTTATGCTTTTGCGCAGCTCCTCAGAGGAAACAGGCTTGAGCAGAAAATCGAAGACTCCGGCGCGCAGCGCATCCCTTGCATAGTCAAATTCATCGTAGCCGGTCATCACAATTATTTCGGTATCGGGCAGATCTTGCTTAACTGCCTTTGAAAGCTCTATGCCGCCGACGAAAGGCATTTTGAGGTCGGTTATGACTAAATCGGGATTAAGCCTGTGTATGAGCGGCAGCGCGTCGCGGCCGTTTTCAGCTTCGCCGCAGATGACGATATCCTCTCCGAGCGCCTCAAGCAGCTTTTTGGCGCCGATTCGTATAATCTTTTCATCGTCGGCAATAAATACCGAAAGAGTTTTACCGCTCATTTACGTTTCCTCCTTTTGAATTTTCAAAACGGTAAAGCGCCGTGGCATTTTCGAGCGCAGGTATTTTAAAGGAGACTGTTGTACCTTGATCCGGCAGGCTTTCTATTTTAAGGCAGCACTGTTCGGAAAAATAGAGACGCAGGCGCTCGTTTACGTTATAGAGACCTATTCCGTGTCCGGAGGGCGGCTCGCCGCCGCTGAGCCGGCCGCGAAGCTTTTCAAGGGAGTTCGCGTCCATACCGCGGCCGTTGTCGTGTACGGAAACGGCGATATTGCCGTTTTCCGCCGATATTTTCACGGTTACTGTGCAGGTATGCTCAATATCCCTGAAGCCATGGGAAAAGCAGTTTTCGAGAATGGGCTGCAGAAGTATTTTCGGCATTTTAAGGTCCAATGCTTTCTCATCGGCTTCACAGACGGTTTCTAATTTTTCCTGGAGCCGAAGCTTTTGCAGGGAAAGGTAATTTTCCGCCTGAGCGAGTTCTTCCCGGACGGTAACCAGCCTGTTGCTCTCACGTACGTTATATCGGAAAAGGGAGGAAAGCTGAACCAGTGCGTCGGCGATGGCGGTTTTGTCTTCGATGACCGCCATCATTCGTATGGTGTCGAGCGAGTTGTAAAGAAAATGCGGATTTATCTGGCTTTGCAGCATCTGATATTTGGCGATATTTTCCCGCTCCTCCGAAAGCGCCGCGGCGGAAATGAGCCGATTAAGTTCCCCGATAAGACGGTTGAAGCCGTCGTAAAGCTCACCGAATTCATCGCTTCGGTTTTCCTCTATCCGCACGTCGAGGTCGCCTTCGCCGACCTTTTGCATTTTGGACTGCAAAAGACGTATCGGCTTGGTGAATGAAACTGAGATTATGACCGTAATAGCCGAGATTATAACAGCGGAAACAACGCAAAGCAGTATAAAGCTCTTCTGTAATTTTGCGGAATTTGAAATTATATGCTTATATGGGAGCGCCGCCAGTACCGACCAGCCGGTTTCCCCGACAGGACTGCTGACGAGCAGCCAGTCGCTGTCTGCGGCCTTGGTTTTGCGGAGCAGCTCACCAGATGCGAAAAGCCGAAGCATTTGTTTTGTGCGGCCGGAGTCGGTATCGGTCGAGTATACCGCTCTTCCCGCGGAGTCGGTTATGTAAAGCTGGGAGCCTGTGCCGAAGTCAACGCTGCCGCATATTTCGCTGAGACGGCTGACGGGACATTCCGCGAATATATAACCTGTCTGCTGTGTAAGAGGGAAATCGCCGGCGGTAGGCGTATCGGTGCATTTATAGCCTACCGTAAATACAGACTCCGGCGCCGAAAAGGAATAGTCGGCCGGTTTTACGGGTAAGAGCACCGTGTTCCCGGTAGAAGAGCGCAGCGGCTCGTAATAATCGTCGCTGAGCTTAGAGAGCAGGCGGTCATATTTGCCGTCGGCAAACGAAAGGGTCTTGCCGTTGAGGGCGGCGGCCGTGACCGAATAAATATCTCCGCCGGTGCGCCAGAGCTGCTCTAACTGCTCAAGCGCTGCATTTTCAAGAATCATAAGCTCTTTAGGGTCGCTTTCAATGCCAGTCACCTCGTTGCGAAGGTAGCGCGGTATCGCCTCTCCGTTTTCGGACATGCGCGCGATTTGATCGACGCGGGTGATATATTCGGAAAAAACGATGCTTATCTGCTTGGTCATTTGAGTATAGGTTTCGGAAGCCTCACGCTCAAGCTCGGAGTTTCCGGTATAAAACATTATGAAACCGAATACTGACATCGGTATAATCAAAGATGCCAGAAATACACACAGCATTTTTGTCCGCACATTAAAGCGCGGTGTGATACGCTTTTTCATTTCTGCCTCCCTGACTGATTATATGATAAATTGTACACCATTTTAAAATATTATACAATGATTTTTATTTACTTTTTCATACTTAAAGGTAACTTATTTTTACTTTTAACACAGGTCATGCGGATCTCCCCTCTTGTTTGTCCGGATGCGAATATATATCAATATTCGCACCAAAAAGCGAAATAGCCTCCACCACCCGAAAAACTATATCAAAGCAGTTTTCCCCTGTAATGTCCCATACTTATGACACATCAAACTGCCGTGCAAAAAGTTCAACCGCGAGAAATTCATAGATAGACGGTTCCGCTTGATTGCGGGTTACCATCTGTGCAAGCGCCTCTTTTTTGAAGTACTTCTCTGTACGGCAATCCTCAATGTACGCCAACAGATAATCCCGCGAAAACCTCCTGCCCCACTGTGTCACAGGCGCTCCAAAGCCCATTTTATTCGTGCGCCAGGTAACTTCCCGAGGCATTCTTCTGTCAAATGCCTGCCGCATCAGATACTTGGTGTAACCATTTTTGATCTTGTACTCAGGTGGAATCCGACAGCACAGTTCCACGAACTGATAGTCCATAAAAGGAATCCGGCTTTCAATTGAAGCCGACATATACAACCGGTCGTCATAGCGTACAATATGTGTCAACTGGGTTGCCGTCAACTCCGTGTATTGGAGATTTTCCAGTATTTTTGGATACAGCAACTCCCGCAACTCCACACGATTGCGCTGGTCTAACAGGTCGGGGTTGATGAACCGGCCGGCACGATGAAGCTGCCGTGAGTCCCGCACCACTGGCTGATTAAAGTAGAGCGCATAAGCGGCCAGATCTCTCACAGATAATTTGGAATGGCGACTGGCCTGACGAAATTCTGACACCAGAGTCTTCCACTGCTTTCTCTTGATCAGGGATGCGAAAAAGAATGCATAATAACGCTCGTAGCCAAGCATCAATTCATCACCACACTGGCCATTGAGAATCACCTTATAGCCGCGGCGATTGATTTCATCCAACAAAAATTTGCTGCCTAAAAGAGAGAGTCCACAGCTCCCTTCTACATGCCACACCAAATTCTCAAAACGCTTTTCAATGTCCTCGGCATCCGGTAGGATCTGGTTACCTGTACAGCCGCAGGAACGGTTGATAAGATCGGCAAAGAACCACTCGTCACAGGAGTTGTTACCAGGATAACTGGTAGTAAACGTTTGCAACCGTGAGGGGTCTTCCATCTGCGAACACATCTCAGTAACCATGCAGGAGGAATCCAGCCCTCCGGACAAAAGCGCCCCCAGGGGGGCGTCGCTACGCATACGCCAGCGGCAAGACCTGGAAAACTCCTCTGTCACCAACCGCACCCACTCCGCCTCGGTTTTACTGTTATCATAATGAACATGCAACGTCCAATAGGAA
>USHL01000016.1 GCA_900554525.1 uncultured Oscillospiraceae bacterium
GTGGAAATATCTTATCGAAACCGCTCCTGATATTTCGGTATTTGAACCTTTTATATATGAAAATGATTTTCATAATTACAAAGCGGTTTTAAAGGCGGTTATACGCGATGCAGGATACAACGAACTGCTGATACTGCCGGCGCTTACCGACACTAAGCTGCTGGAACGCTCAGTAAAGGAAAAGCGTTTTGATATTTTGCCATATTATATGTCGAAGCCGGCCGGAGACGCATATGAGGCGCTGACCGCAAAGGCCGACCCGCAGCTCGCAGACTGTATTATAGATGCCGGATGCATGTCTGCGCAGCTGAAAAAATCCGACGAGCTTAAAAACAGTACTGTTTCTGAAATAATACTAAACGGGGTATTCTATAAAAACATAAAGGCCGCTCTAAGGGCGGCAAAAGCGAATAAAGACGCTTATTTTCTTGAGGCGGCGCTTACCGAGACCAAGGTCATACCTAAAAAGGAAATGGTTGCGGCAGCATTGAAGGGACAGGAGCATCTCTTAAAGCTGCTTGAATCTGCGGACTTAGTCGGCGGCGCAGACGCCGCGGAGCATTACAGAGCTTCTGCAGGCAGCTTTGAAAAGTATGCCGACGACCGTATAATATCTATAGCCCGAAAATGCAAATTTAAAGCTTTAGGTATAGAGCCTCTTATCGGTTTTATGCTGGCTCGGCTTGCTGAAATCAAGGATCTGCGTATAATTTACAGCGGTGTCAAAACGGGAATACCACGAGAAAAAACCGCGGAAAGGCTGCGTGAGCTTTATGGTTAAAATAGCCGTTATGGGCGATACCGAAAGCATAAAAGGTTTTGCCGCCGTAGGCCTTGACATCTTTCCCTGCGAAACGGAAGAAAGAGCGGAAGAAATTTTTTCAAAGCTTGTATTTTCCGGCTACGGAATAATTTATATCACCGAAAATCTTGTGCCGTTTCTGCAGAAAGAAATAGCAAAAACCGATAAACAGCTTTCACCGTCGGTGGTGCCGATACCCAGCGTCACCACTGATAACGGTTTGGGTCTTCAGAGCCTTAAGCAGGCGGTAGAAAAAGCGGTAGGGTCGGATATTATATTTAATAAGTGAGCTTAAAAGGAGTAATAACAATGACCGAAGGAAGAATAACCAAGGTCGCCGGTCCGCTCGTCATCGCGGAGGGTATGCGCGACGCCAATATGTTCGACGTTGTACGTGTCAGCGATAAGGGACTTATCGGTGAGATAATAGAGATGCACGGCGACAAAGCCTCGGTTCAGGTATATGAGGAAACCGCAGGCTTAGGACCTGGCGAACGGGTGGTATCTACCGGAAAGCCGCTGAGCGTGGAGCTCGGTCCCGGCCTTATCGGTTCTATTTTCGACGGTATTCAGCGCCCTTTGGCAGAAATTATGAAGGTGTGCGGTACGAATCTGCAGAGGGGTGTTGAGGTTCCTTCGCTTCCGAGAGATAAAAAGTGGCATTTTACTCCCGCTTTAAAAGTCGGCGATACGGTAGAAAACGGCGATACAGTAGGCACAGTAGCTGAAACAGCGATAGTAAACCATAAAATAATGGTACCGAACAAAATAAGCGGTAAAATTTTTGAAATTTCCGAGGGGGACTTTACCGTTACAGATACGGTTTACAAGATCGAAACCGAAAACGGAATCAAGGAATTCACACTTATGCAGTCATGGCCGGTGCGTCTGGGAAGACCATATAAGCGCAAGCTTTCGCCTGATATTCCTCTTATAACCGGTCAGAGGGTAATAGATACATTTTTCCCGATAGCTAAGGGCGGTGTTGCGGCTGTACCGGGGCCGTTCGGCTCCGGAAAGACTGTGGTACAGCATCAGCTTGCCAAGTGGGCGGCTGCCGATATTATAGTATATATCGGGTGCGGAGAGCGCGGCAATGAAATGACCGATGTTTTAAACGAATTTCCGGAGCTTAAAGACCCGCGCACCGGTAATTCGCTGATGGAACGCACAGTGCTTATCGCCAACACCTCCGATATGCCGGTCGCGGCGAGAGAGGCCTCTATATATACCGGCATTACCATAGCCGAATATTTCCGCGATATGGGCTATACGGTGGCCCTGATGGCGGATTCCACCTCACGCTGGGCCGAGGCGCTGCGTGAAATGTCAGGCAGACTTGAGGAAATGCCGGGTGAAGAGGGGTATCCCGCTTACCTTGGCTCACGCCTTGCGCAGTTTTATGAGCGAGCAGGTCGTGTTATAGTTAACGGGAAGGATGAGACCGAAGGTGCGCTTTCGGTAATCGGCGCTGTGTCTCCTCCCGGAGGAGATATATCCGAACCCGTTTCACAGGCTACGCTGAGAATAGTCAAGGTTTTCTGGGGCTTGGATTCATCACTCGCATATAAGCGTCATTTCCCCGCTATAAACTGGCTTACCAGTTATTCGCTTTATGCCGACTCACTTTCGGAATGGTTTAACCGTAATGTAAACCAAAATTGGTATAAGCTGCGCGGCAGGCTTATGAATATACTTCAGGAGGAGTCGGAGCTGGAGGAGATAGTAAAGCTTGTCGGAATGGATGCTCTTTCTCCTACGGACCGCTTAAAGCTTGAGGCGGCGCGCTCCATAAGGGAGGATTATCTGCACCAAAACGCCTTTAACGACACGGATACCTATACCTCGCTTGAGAAGCAGTTTCTGCTGATGGAGCTTATACTTGCGTTTTACGACAAATCGCTTGACGCGCTTAATCGGGGCGCATTTATTGAAAAAATAGTTTCAATGCCTGCAAGAGAACGGATAGGCCGTTTCAAATATATCGCCGAAAATGACATAAAGCAGGATTATGATAATATAATTTCTTCGCTTGAAAGTGATATCGACGACGCTGTAAATACCTCGGAAAAGCTGTAGGAGGGTAGTAGTTTATGCCGAAAGAATACAAAACGATACGGGAGGTCGCAGGGCCGCTTATGATGGTCAGCGATGTCGAAAACGTTAAATATGATGAGCTCGGCGAGATAGAGCTCCCCGACGGTGAAACCCGGCGCTGCCGCGTACTCGAAATCAATGGCTCTAACGCTTTGGTTCAGCTCTTTGAAAGCTCGGCGGGGATAAATCTCGCAGAATCAAAGGTGCGTTTTTTGGGACGCGGTATGGAGCTTCCGGTATCGCCGGATATGCTTTCACGTGTTTTTGACGGATTGGGCCGTCCGATTGACGGCGGGCCTGAAATTATTCCCGAAAAGCGGCTTGACATAAACGGACGGCCGATGAATCCCGCTGCACGCAATTATCCGCAGGAATTTATACAAACCGGCGTTTCGGCCATAGACGGCCTTAACACATTAGTACGCGGTCAAAAGCTTCCGATATTTTCAGCTTCAGGTCTTCCGCATGCCAATCTTGCAGCTCAGATAGCAAGGCAGGCAGAGGTGCTTGGCGACAATGAACAGTTTGCTGTAGTTTTTGCCGCTATGGGAATCACTTTTGAGGAATCCGAATTTTTCATAAATTCTTTCAGGGAAACCGGAGCAATCGACCGCACGGTAATGTTTGTAAATCTTGCCAACGATCCGGCAATAGAGCGCATCGCCACACCTAAAATGGCACTGACTGCTGCCGAGTATCTTGCGTTTGATCTCGGTATGCAGGTTCTGGTTATAATGACCGATATTACAAACTACGCCGATGCGCTTAGAGAGGTCTCAGCGGCGCGCAAGGAAGTGCCCGGCAGACGCGGATATCCCGGGTATATGTATACCGATCTCGCCACGCTTTACGAACGAGCAGGAAGGCTCAAAGGCAAGGACGGCTCTATAACTCTTATTCCTATTCTTTCTATGCCTGAGGATGACAAAACTCATCCGATACCGGATCTTACCGGATATATTACCGAGGGGCAGATAATCCTAAGCCGTGAGCTTTACCGTAAAGGAATTGCTCCTCCGATAGATGTTCTTCCGTCGCTTTCCCGCCTTAAGGACAAGGGAATAGGCGAGGGAAGGACCAGAGGCGATCATGCCGCTACTATGAATCAGCTTTTTGCGGCGTATGCACGCGGCAAGGACGCCAAAGAGCTTATGGTCATACTTGGTGAAGCCGCTCTTACGGAAATTGATAAAAAATATGCTTTATTTGCAGACCGTTTCGAAGCCGAATATGTTTCTCAGGGCTATGATTCCAACCGCACCATTGAGGAGACCCTCGATATCGGCTGGAGACTTTTGTCGATACTTCCGCGCAGTGAGCTTAAAAGAATTGACGATGAGCTGCTTGATAAATATTACGGAAAGCTTTAAGGGAGGCGTTTTCATTGGCGGTACTAAACGTTAACCCCACGCGTATGGAGCTTACCCGTCTTAAGAAACAGCTCGCTACTGCTACCAAGGGACACAAGCTCTTAAAGGATAAGCGCGATGAGCTTATGCGCCAGTTCCTTGATATAATACGTGAAGCCAAAAACCTGCGTGAAGGTTTTGAGCAAAGGCTCAGGGAAGTTAATGCTAACTTTTTGCTGGCCTCAAGCGTTATGTCCGCCGAAGCCGTGGATACCGCGCTGTTGGTTCAAAAGCAGGAAGTTTACCTTGAAATGACTACCAGAAATGTTATGAGCGTTGAGATACCTGTTTTTAATATCAAAACCCGCACAAGCGATGAAACCGATATTTATTCCTATGGATTTGCTTCTACGAGCTTTGAGCTGGATGATGCGGTTTCTGGGCTTTCGGAGCTTCTCCCGACAATGCTTGAGCTTGCCGAAAAGGAAAAATCCGTAAAGCTTATGGCAGAGGAAATCGAAAAAACGCGCCGCAGGGTCAACGCGCTGGAGCATGTGCTTATTCCCAGATACCGCGAGACTATCCGTATGATCACGATGAAGCTTGAGGAAAATGAACGCTCGAGCCGAGCTCGGCTTATGAAAGTCAAGGATATGATGGTGGCTCAGCAGATAGAGCATAAGCATTCGAATCCCGGCGCCTTGTAATCACCGCTTAGTTTGGAAAAACTGAATATAAAAGCACATTGTTCACCAATGTGCTTTTATATATTCTCTCGGCGTACAGCCTTTATAGCGTTTAAAGGTTTTGGAAAAATAACTGAGATTGTTGAAGCCGGAGTCAAAGGCAGCCTCGGTTATGCTACGGTCTCCGCCGAGAATTTCACGGCAGGCGGAATCTATCCGCATTTCATTTATATAGCCGAACAGTGTTTTTGAGGTGAATTCCTTAAAAAAACGGCAGAGATATTTTTCACTCATCCCGGAAACAGCAGAAAGCTTTTGGAGTGTTATCTGCTCCGTATAATTCGCTTCTATCCAGTCGATAAGCTCGGTAAGTGCCTTTATCCTCTGACGGTTTTGTTCACTTTCCTTAGCCTGGATTATTCTTTTTTCGCAATATAGCATATAGAAAAGTTCAAACAGCGCAGAATAAACTGAAAGCTCATAATATTTGACGGGCAAACGCATAAGTTCAAAAAGATGTTCAATAATACCGCAAAGCTGTGAAGCACCGGATATAAGTTCAGGCCTTATACTTTTTGTGCCGTTCATAATCGGCAGTATAAAAGTACCGGTGATATCGCCGCTGTGTTTTCTCAGCATATTCAGGTCAAATACCACACATTCATATATGCAGTTTTGAGGTTCGCCGCGGTGCAGCTTTCCGCACTGAACAAGGAGAGAATCACCGGCATTAAGCCTATATTCAACGGTATTGATATACATATTAAGAGCGCCGGAAACCACTCTTACGATTTCGAACTGCCTGTGCCAGTGTATAGGCATTCTATATTCGGGATGTCCGCTGTCTACATTATAATACTGTATTGGAAACTCAGAACTACCATGAACCTTATTTTCAATATGGTCCTTATACATCGGACATCACCTCTGAAGTGAATATAGTTATAATTTATGTCATATATTACACAAGTATTTTATCATAAATAACACTATAATGCAATTATGAAATAAAATTACGGAGGTAAAGAAAATGGCAGAAAACAGACTTATTGGCGAATATCCGGTAATCGGCATACGTCCTACAATCGACGGCCGCAGAGGTGTTTTAGGCGTGCGTGAATCGCTTGAAGTGCAGACAATGAATATGGCGTCTGCCGCGGCAAAGCTGTTCAGCGAAAATCTAAGATATTCAAACGGCGAACCTGTAAAGGTAGTTATTGCCGATACCACTATAGGCCGGGTGGCTGAGGCCGCGGCATGTGCGGATAAATTCCGCAGGGCCGGTGTTGACATTACTCTTACCGTAACCCCGTGCTGGTGCTACGGAGCAGAAACTATGGACATGGACAAAAACACCATAAAAGCGGTTTGGGGCTTTAACGGAACAGAAAGACCCGGAGCGGTCTATTTGGCTTCCGTGCTTGCTACACACGCACAGAAAGGTTTGCCGGCTTTCGGTATTTACGGCGGCGAGGTGAAGGACGCCGACGATACGGAAATTCCCGATGATGTTAAGGAAAAGCTGCTGCGTTTCGGCAGAGCGGCGGTTGCGGCGGCTACTATGCGGGGAAAATCTTATTTGCAGATAGGTTCAATATGCATGGGTATAGGCGGCTCCATAATCAGTCCGGAATTTATTGAGGAATATCTCGGCATGCGGGTTGAATCGGTCGATGAGGTGGAGATTATACGCCGTATGACTGAAGGTATTTATGACAAGGCGGAATATGAAAAAGCGCTTGCTTGGGTGAAAAAGAATTGCCATGAGGGCTTTGACAAAAACCCAGAAAACCTTCAGAAAACCAGAGCACAGAAAGACTCCGACTGGGAGTTTGTCGTTAAAATGTGCGTTATAATTAAGGATCTTATGAACGGCAATAAGAATCTGCCCAAGGGCTGTGAAGAAGAGGCGGTAGGTCATAATGCGATTGCGGCCGGTTTTCAGGGTCAGAGACAGTGGACCGATTTCTATCCCAACTGCGATTTCCCCGAAGCAATGCTCAATACATCGTTTGACTGGAACGGTGCCCGTGAGCCGTACATACTTGCCACTGAAAATGATGTGTTGAACGGTATAGGAATGCTCTTTATGAAGCTTCTCACCAACCGCGCGCAGATGTTCGCAGATGTACGTACCTGCTGGAGCGGCGCTTCGGTAAAGCGTGTTACAGGCTATGATATAACCGGGAAGGCAAAGGAGGCCGACGGCTTTATTCACCTTATTAATTCCGGAGCCTGCTGCCTTGACGCTAATGCGGGTGCAAAGGATGCAAACGGTGTTCCTGTAATGAAGCCCTGGTATAAAATGAATGACCGCGATATTCAGGCCGTTATGGATAGCACAACTTGGAACTATGCCGATCTCGGATATTTCAGAGGCGGCGGATATTCATCGCGTTTTGAAACCAAAGCCGAAATGCCTGCCACGATGATAAGGCTTAACCTTGTAAAGGGCTTAGGTCCCGTGCTTCAGATAGCCGAGGGATGGACGGTTGCCCTGCCGGAGGAGGTTTCTGATACGCTTTGGAAACGTACCGACTATACCTGGCCCTGCACCTGGTTTACTCCGCGTGTTACCGGCAGCGGTGCTTTTAAGAGCGCATATGACGTTATGAATAACTGGGGAGCCAATCACGGAGCCATATCCTACGGCCATATAGGCGCCGATCTTATAACGTTATGCTCAATACTTCGTATCCCTGTATGTATGCATAATGTACCTGAGGAAAAAATCTTCCGCCCGTCTGCGTGGAACGCTTTCGGAATGGATAAAGAGGGACAGGATTTCAGAGCCTGCGCCGCCTACGGTCCGTTATACAAATAAGCAAAAATAAAATTTATGGATTTTACATATATGCGATTGAAAAATGTTTTTGAAACGCTTTAGCAAAAGGAGTTAGAAGAATGAAAAAAGTCAAACTGCTGTTTCAGGGCGACAGCATCACAGACGCCGGTCGTAGCAGGGAGGACATCCACAATTTAGGAAACGGCTACCCGAAATATGCTGCTCAGTACCTTACCGACAGGTATCCGGACATAGAGTTTGAATTTATCAATCTCGGCATAAGCGGAAATCAGACCAAAGATCTTGTGGAACGCCTGGAATCTGATTTCATAGAAATACACCCCGATATAGTTTCGATACTCATAGGTATAAATGATGTGTGGCATCATGCTGAAAACCGTGACTGGATACCTAACGAGGTTTTCGAGGAAAGGTACCGTACTGTACTTGAGGCAGTAAAAAAACGCACAAAGGCTAAAATTATGATGCTTGAGCCTTTTCTGATTCCAGCTGAGGATAAGCTGTATTTCCGTGAGGATCTGGCGCCGAAAATTGAAATTGTGCGTAAGCTCGCGCGTGAATATGCCGACGTTTATGTTCCGACAGACGGACTGATAAATTCGGTTTATATAAACCGCGCAGATGATCCTTTTTCTTATTCCGCTGACGGTGTGCATCCGATTGCCAAGGGCGCGGATTATATCGGCAGCATTTATGCTGAGTATATCGTACAGCTTTTGGAGAAATAAGTATGGAATATAATAATATACGTGAACAGATATGTGATGTCTGCCATAAAATGTGGCAGCTCGGATGGGTAGCCGCAAACGACGGGAATGTTTCAGTTAAGCTTCCGGACGGGAATTTTATTGTTACACCGACCGGTATAAGCAAGAGTTTTATAACACCCGAAAAGCTGGTTATCATTGACAGGAATATGAATATTATTTCAGCTGAGGGCGGCTATAAGCCGTCAAGTGAAATTAAGATGCATATGCGCTGTTATGACGAACGCGAAGACGTAGGCGCGGTGGTACACGCGCATCCTCCTACAGCCACAGGATATGCGGTAGCGGGGAAGAGCCTTGATGAATACAGTATGATCGAAACTGTGATAGCTGTCGGAGCTATTCCTTTGACTCCGTACGGTACTCCGAGCACGGACGAGGTGCCTGAAGCGATAGCACCGTATCTTAAGGAGCATGACGTATTGCTGCTTAAAAATCATGGTGCGCTTACTGTTGGGTGTGATCTTATCACGGCATATTACCGTATGGAAACGCTTGAACTGTTCGCCAAGATAAGTCTTACGGCGCATTTGCTCGGCGGCGCAGAAGAGATAGAACGACCGCAAATAGATAAACTGCTTGAGCTTCGCGAAAGCTATTATCATATAACCGGCCGCCATCCCGGATATAAACATTTCAATAAATAAAAAAATCACCCTTTAAGGGTGATTTTTTTATACCACGTATCCGCCGTTTATGCCTAATACCTGACCCGTAATATATTCCGCATCATCGGAGGAAAGAAAATATATTGCCGCAGCTATCTCATCCGCACTGCCCATCCTTGAAATCGGAATTTCCTTTACAAATTCATTAAGCTCATCAACACTTAAATTGGAATTCATGTTTGTTTCTATAATGCCAGGAGCAATCGCATTCACGGTTATACCGCTGGGGGCAAGCTCTTTGGCTAGCGCTTTTGTGAGTCCTATTACACCGGCTTTGGCGGCTGAGTATGCGACCTCGCAGGAGGCTCCGACCTGACCCCACATTGAGGAAATATTTATTATTCTGCCGTATTTTTGATTTACCATAACAGGAGTCACTGCCTTGCAGCAGTTGAAAACTCCCTTTAAATCTACATCGATTATTTTATCGAAATCAATTTCGTCTGTATCGGTTATCATACCCTGATAAGCTATGCCGGCGTTATTGACCATAACATCGATCCTGCCGAATTTATAAAGAGTCTCCTTTATCATCAGGTCAACCTCAAGCTTGTTGGCAACATTTGCTTTTTGTGTAATCACAGAATAGCCGTTGCTTATAAGAGAACGGCAGAGAATATTGGCCGATTCATAGGATTCATTGTAATTGATCACTACATTATACCCTTTTTGTGCAAAGAGAATGGCCGCAGCAGCGCCTATACCTTTTGAAGAACCGGTAACTATTACAGTTTTTTTCATTAAATCATCCCCGCATTTTTATATAAATACAGTATAGCATAATTTTCTGAAATTTCAAACCCCAATTTACAAGGGATTGAGTTTACATAACTTTCTCACAAGCACATATTGTGGAGTTTACATAATTAGTTTAAATAATAAAATTAATAGTTGACATAACTTAAAAAGTGTAGTATAAATATATTGTTATTTAAAATACGGCGAATAAAGTTTACATAATACTGCATAATCAACATTTTGTGTTTTATGGGCCGCATATAAAGCTAAATATTGCTTACGGACTTAAAGAATATCTTGTCCGTACCCAGCATATTATTGATTAGAAACGGGAGTGATGATATGCAAAAGGGTACGGTGTTAAGTCTGAAGGGCAGCAAGGCAATGGATTTTATTGCCAAAAATAATATTTTGGTACTGCTGGTCGCAATGCTCATAACCGGCATTGCCTGCGGAACATTTGCTGTCGGCAAGTTTGAAACGCTTAAAAGCTATTCTGAAAATTATCTTTCCGAATTTATCTCAGGACGTACAAACACTTCTTTTTTATCTATAGCATTTGATTCGTTTATGGCATCAATGCTTATGCTGCTGGCCGTCTTCGCATCCGGTACATCTATGCTCGGCGTAATCCTTGTTCCGGTGCTTTCAGTGCTTCGCGGACTGCTTTACGGAAGTATTGCTGCAACGCTTTATGCGGAATATTCACTGAAAGGCATAGCTTTTAACGCGGTAATGATAATCCCGTCAGCCATAATATTCATAATCTCTCTGCTGCTTGCGTCTCGTGAATCAGTAAAATGTTCACTTATTATCGTAAAAATATCACTGCCGAAATCACCGGCGGTCAACCTTTATCAGGATTTCAAAAATTATTGCGGAAGATATATTTTTATATGTCTTATCGCATTGCTTTCGGCGCTTACCGATGCGGTGCTGTCCCGCTCGTTTCTGGCCGATTTTACACTTTGAAGGGAGGTGCGGTATGAAAGACTACTGTGATAAATTTAAGATTTATCTTACCGAAACGAAAAAATCTTCTCAAAATACGGTGGAATCGTATTTGCGGGATGTGCACCAGTTTGTTTCATACTGTGAGCTACAAAAACATGCTCCTTCTGATGCTGACGATTTATTTTTACATAATTATCTTGAATATCTCACGGTTATGGGAAAATCAGAGGCGACAAAAACACGTATTATCGCTTCGCTTCGCTGTTATTACCGCTATCTTTGCTCTTTGGGTATAGCGATTCAAAATCCGGTTGACGGAATTAAGGTTAAAAAATCCGAGAAAAAGCTTCCGGGAATACTTGATTCAAATGAAATCGTGCTTCTGCTTTCACAGCCAAGCGGTTCCGATTATAAAAGCGTAAGAGACAAGGCTATGCTCGAACTGTTATACGCAACCGGCATCAAGGTTTCAGAACTTATTGAGCTTACGGTAAGTGATATTAATTTACAAATCGGCATTTTGCACTTGCACAATGAGAAAAAAGAGCGTATCGTTCCTATGTATCCCGCCGCGGTAAAAACAGTGGCTAATTACTTGGTCAATGTACGCCCTGCAATTGTTACCGACATTTCGGAGGACAGGCTGTTTACCAATATGAACGGTCTGCCTATGACACGTCAGGGATTTTGGAAGATAATCAAATTTTATTCCGAGAAGGCCGGTATAAAAAAGGATATAACACCGCACACACTCCGCCATTCATTTGCGGCACACTTGCTTGAGAACGGGGCGCAGCTGAAGGACATAAAGGAAATGCTGGGTCATTCCGATATTTCATCCACCCAAGTTTATGCCCGATTTATGAAAAATAAATATACCTCGGCATATGCAAAATATCATCCGCTTGCCAAATAAAAGAGCCAAAGCATAAATTTAAGCTTTGGCTCTTTTATTTTACAGTTGCTAATGCCGCGATTTTGTGGTATTATATAATGAAATCGGTTTAAGGGGTTGATTATATGGCAGACAGCCGTGCAATCGGTATTTTTGACTCCGGTCTCGGAGGTCTTACCGTAGTAAAGGAAATCATAAAAAAACTCCCTAACGAGGATATTGTGTATTTCGGAGATACAGGAAGGGTGCCGTACGGAACCCGAAGTCATAAGGTTATAAGAAAATACGCCGCTGAGGATGAACGTTTTCTTCTTAAAAATGATGTGAAAATTATTGTCGCCGCCTGCGGTACAGTCTCGTCGGTTGCTGCCGACGATGCTGAAAGGCTCCCGGTTCCGTTCTTTGAAATGGTGACATATGCCGCAAAATCAGCTGTTAAAACAACAAAAAACGGAATAATAGGTGTTATCGGCACTGCTGCCACAATCGCAAGCGAAAGCCACAAACGAAAGATTATTGAGCTGATGCCGACAGCACAGGTCGTCGCGGCAAGCTGTTCTCTTTTTGTACCGCTGGTTGAGGAGGGCTGGTATTCTCCGGATGATATAGTGGTTCTTGAGACGGTCAAACGATATCTGAAGCCGATTATCGATGCCGGCGCAGACACGCTGATTTTAGGCTGTACTCATTACCCGATTCTTGAAAGGGTTATTGCCAAGGTTACAGACGGTAAAGTAAAGCTTATAAATCCGGGAATATCGGTTGCCGAGGCAGTTTCTGAGCATCTTTCCGAAAGCGGTGCGGCTGCTTTTGGCGAAAGAATCGGCGAACACCGATTCTTTGTAAGCGACAGAGCGCAGTCCTTCAGATATACAGCTTCGATTCTTCTCGGTGAGGATATCGATAATGAAAAAATAACATTAGTGGATCTAAACAGCCTATGACCAAAAATGTTTTGATAAAAATAATCGGAACCCAGGAAATCAATAACGAAACCGAAACTTCGGAATTTACAACCGAAGGCAGGTTCGGACACCGTGACGGAAGCTTTTATCTTTCCTACGATGAGGGCGAGATACTCGGACTTAAAAACGTCAAGGCTCTTCTGTATGTCAAAGAGGACGGTACGGTCATTCTACAGCGTTCCGGTCCAATGACGGCGCGTATGGTTATCGCGGCCGGAAAACGTAATACCTGTCTTTACAATACTCCGTTCGGCACCATTACAATGGGAATATCTGCCGAAACGGTAAAGCATCAATTCGGCCCGGAGGGCGGAAGCATAAGCTTAAGCTATACGATAGATACAGATTTAAAGCTGATGAGCCGGAATACATTAAATATTTCTTTCAGAGAGGTCAATAACAATGTCAATACTTGTGTCTAAAGCAAAGGAACAAATTAAAAAATGTGTGCTTACGGCGGCGGAAAAAGCATTTGATGACGGACTGATTGCCGAAGTTCCTGCGTCTGAGTTCACCGTTGAGGTGCCTGCCAGCCGCGAGCATGGGGATTATGCTGTCAACGCCGCTATGGTCTGGGCAAGGCTTTTCCGCAAGGCTCCGCGCCAGATAGCTGAGCTCCTGGCCGAAAGATTCGATTTTGGCGGCACATATATCGGGAAATACGAAATAGCCGGTCCCGGGTTCATTAACTTCTTTCTTTCTGACAAATACTATGCTGACATTTTAGCAGACGCAGCCGAGAAGGGTGATGACTACGGCAAAAGCGATTACGGACAGGGAAAGCGTGTGCTTGTGGAATTCGTTTCGGCAAACCCGACGGGACCTATGCATATAGGCAATGCGAGAGGAGGCGCCATAGGCGACTGTCTGGCATCGCTTTTAAGCGCAGCGGGATATTACACGGAACGTGAGTTTTATATAAATGACGCCGGAAATCAGATCGAAAAATTCGCAAATTCCCTTGAGGCCCGTTACCTTCAGCTCTATCTTGGAGAAGATGCTGTTCCATTTCCGGAAGACGGATATCATGGGGCCGATATCATCGACCGTGCCAAAGAGTTCGCCGAGCGCAACGGCG
>USHL01000017.1 GCA_900554525.1 uncultured Oscillospiraceae bacterium
TGTATATTCGCTTTTGGATGCAGAAAATAAAAAAAGGTTTATGAAACTGTATTTTGACCGCGAATACGGTATAGGATACAATTTTGGAAGAACTCATATAAATTCCTGTGATTTTTCTTTGGATACATATTCTTCAGTTGCAGATGGTGATAAGCTTCTTGATACTTTCAGTCTGAAAAGAGAAAGAAAATATATAATACCGTTTATAAAGAATGCAATGGAATACTGCCCTGAAGAAATATATCTTTTTGCTTCTCCGTGGAGCCCTCCGGCTTATATGAAGGACAACAATAATATGCTGCATGGAGGAAGGCTTCTTGATGAGTATAAAAGTATATGGGCGGATTATTATGTCAGATACATAAAGGAAATGGCAAAGGAAAACATCAGGATAAGATGTGTTACGGTCCAAAACGAGCCTGCCGCTGTTCAAACCTGGGAAAGCTGTAATTATTCGGCAGAGGAGGAGCAGGAGTTTATAGACAAATACCTGATTCATTCTTTAGATAGCGCCGGTCTTGCAGATATCGGAATAATGATTTGGGATCATAACAAGGAAAAGGTGTACGACCGTGCAAAAAAAATACTTGGAAATAAAAAGATTGCCGACAGAGTTTCTGCCGTTGCACATCATTGGTATTCCGGAGATCATTTTGAGGGACCAAGGCTTGTGTGGGAGCAGCTTCATAAACCGCTTGTTTGCAGTGAATTCTGCGGAGCGATAACCGATGATGTAAATCTTCTTGCGGAACGGTACGGAGTTGAAATCTGTGAAAATCTTAATAATTTTGTTATAGCGTCGTGCGACTGGAATCTGCTGCTTGACCAAAAAGGCGGACCGTACCATGACAGAACGGCGAAAACCGAAGGAGAACTTTTAGAAGCCAAAGATGACGGCTGCTTTGCCCCGATATTGTATGATACATCCGAAAACGAGCTTATTGTTACACCGATTTATTATTATATAGGACATTTCTCAAAATATATCAGGCGAGGCGCAAAACGTGTTGCAACAACAAAGCACAGTAAATATCTTTATGTCTGCGCTTTTGTTAATCCTGACGGAAGTAAAGTATGTGTGATTCTTAATACAGCAGATACAGAATTGTATGCAACCTTGAGATATAGAGGCGGATGTACTGCAAACATTATGAAACCGCACTCAATAACAACATTTTTATTTTAGGAGATGTTTGTAATGAAAAGACAGCAGGCTTTTGCGGACAAAGAGAAGAAATTTTTGCGCGGCGGGCTTCACTGCCATACCACAAGGTCAGACGGTCGGCTCACTCCGCGTGAAACCTTGGAGTACGCGGCAAAACAAGGCTTTGATTTTATGGCGCTTACCGATCACCAGGTATATAATTTTATTGATTTTGCGCCGGAAAGCGGTGTGCTTGTGATACCGGGAATGGAATACGGCAATGATCTTATAAAAGGTCATGGCTTCAGATGCTTTCATACGGTTTGCTTAGGTCCGTCAAAAGATGACGGCAACGGTTTTGAACAGGACCAGACCTTTGAATGGGGTACCGCACCAAGCTCAGAGGCATATCAGCCATTTCTTGATGAAATACATGAAAAAAAGAATCTGACCATACTCTGTCATCCTCAGTGGAGCGGAACCAGCGCCAAATACTTTGATACGCAGAAGGGTAATTTTGCTATGGAGATATGGAACAGCGGCAGTGCAATTAACTGTGACTGCGATTACGATGCGGCTTACTGGGATGAAATTTTAGGCAAAGGAAAGGTGATTTACGGAGTTGCGACCGATGATGCTCATTCTTACGATGTGCTGTGTAAGGGGTGGGTAATGGTAAAGGCGGAAAAAAATATAAATTCAATATTAAAGGCTTTGGAAAACGGAGAATTTTATTCTTCATGCGGACCTGAAATATATGATTTTTATGTTGACGGCGGCAAGGCGGTAATAGAATGCTCTCCGGTTTCAAGAATACGCTTGCAGAGTGATATGCATCCGAATCGAGTTGTGACCGATAAAGACGGCGGACTGACGCATGCAGAGTTCGATATAGATGATTTTTGGGCAGGGGATTATGATTATGTTCGGATAAGCATAGTTGATAAGGACGGAAAAAAGGCATGGACAAATCCGATTTTCCTTTGAATAAGGAATATAAACTGTAATAATTAATCGTATTTATAAAGGACATTGATATTGATATGGATATATATGACAGTCATATTCACAGTATAAATTCGTTTGACGGCAAGCAGAGTGTAGAGGAAATATGCCGCACGGCGTTGGAAAAGAAATTGTCCGGAGTTACCGTGAGCGACCACGCCGATTTGCTTGCCTTGATTCCGGAAAAAACTATGGAGCGTATGCCGCGGTCGATAAAAACAATAGATGAGGCGGCACGTAAATATGACGGGAAGCTTCGTGTGTTTCGCGGAGTGGAAATGTCAGAGTATCACAATGATACGGAAAACGCAAAGAAGATTCTCGCATTAACTGATTATGATGTAATATTGGGGTCGGTTCATTATATCGGCTTCAACGGCAGTCTTACATCATATTCACATATTGATTTCGGCAGTCAAATGCCGATTGATGATGTATATGATCTTCTGAAGGAATATCTGGCACAGGTGTCCTATGTGCTTGATGATCCGTTTTTTGACGTGTTCTGTCATCTTACCTGCCCTCTCAGGTATATGAACGGAGAATATGGGCGAGGTATTGATATTATGCGCTTTGAAAGCGATATTGTCAGTATACTGAAAAAAATGATAGAGCGTCGGATTGCGCTTGAGGTAAATACATCAGGTATAGGTACTCCGCTTAATGAGCTTATGCCCGATAGGCGGATATTGAAACTTTACAGGGAACTCGGCGGAAAGCTTTTGACATTGGGAAGTGATGCGCATACTTCAGATCGGATCGGTGGTGCATTTTATGAAGCTGCCGAGGTTTTGAGAAAAATTGGGTTTGGCGGATATTATTATTTTGATCAACGCAGGGCAAAGCTTGTGCCGTTTTAAACAAAAGTTATCAATATTGGAGCTGAGTATAGAAATTGAATTGGCAAGAAATTGACTGGGAATTTTTGATTAGGGTAATTTTTAATTTGCTGCTGTCGGTTGTGATAGGAGGACTTATCGGTAATGAAAGGGGGCGGCACGGCAGGGCGGCGGGTATGCGGACGCATATAATAGTATGCCTCGGCGCGGCGCTGACATCGATGATGAGCCTGTTTGCGGACAGGGAGTATGGAGAGACAGGGGATATATTCAGGATATCGGCGCAGGTGGTCTGTGGAGTGGGATTTCTGGGAGCAGGAATGATAATATTGAAAAACAACAGTGTGATAACTGGTCTGACCACTGCCGCCGGGATATGGACGACAAGCATAATAGGCATAGCGATAGGCTACGGATTTTACATAGGAGCGATAGCTGCGGCGGTATTTTGTCTCGGGGCAACGGTGCTTTTGTCAAAGCTTGAAAAGGGCAGGAAATTTCTTATTGTATATTATATAGAAATAGATGATATGTATAAAACAAATGAGGTTATAGACGTACTGACGCAGAATCTGAATGTCGAGTTTACATATCGGGTAACGGCGCCAAAGAGCGGATATGGCGGGCATTTAGGAATGGATATAATCATAAATAAGAGAACCGATATCAATGTGAAAATATTCAGAGATATGGAAAATATAGTTTATGCGGTCGAGGAATAGTAGCATAAGTAGGCTGAAACGAAATTAAAAAGGAGAGTGGAAGATGAAAATATTAATTATAGGATCGGGAATGATGGGGAGCGCGATGGCGGTACCGGCGCTGGAAAACGGACACAGAGTGATGCTTGCCGGCACGCCGCTGGACGGGGAAATAATAGAGGGACTGAAGCACAGCAATTATCATAAGACCCTTAAACGGGAGCTGAGAGGAGATATAAGCTTCAAGCAATATGAAGAAATAAGGGAGAATATTCCGGAAAGCGATGTGGTTGTCAGCGGGGTATCGAGCTTCGGAGCCGGCTGGTTTGCGGAAGAGGTGATACCTAAGCTTAAAAGCGGGCAGAAGGTTCTTGCGGTCACAAAGGGGCTGCACGGGAAGAGCGACGGTACGCTTGAGACGATTCCGGAATGGTATACGGGATTAAGAGAGGACATATACTTTAATGCGGTCGGAGGACCGTGTATAAGCTTTGAGCTTGCCGACAGGGTACAAACCGAAGTAGCCTTCTGCGGACGGGATAAAAAAGTACTGGAAGAACTGCGCGGGATATTCGGGACGGAGTATTATCATATATCGGTCACAGAAGATGTAAAAGGCATCGAGACAGCAGTGGCGCTTAAAAACGCCTATGCCATGGCGGTGAGCCTCGCGATAGGAGCATATGCCGGAAACAATCCGGAGCAGCCGGGCAAATACAATGCGCAGGCGGGACTTTTTTACGAGTCGGTGAGAGAAATACGGGAGCTGATAAAGCTGTTCGGCGGCGGAGAAAATGCACTGGCGTTCGGAGCCGGAGACCTTTACGTTACGGTATTCGGCGGGAGAACGCGCAGGCTCGGAGTGATTTTAGGGTCAGGCACAGAATTCGCCGAGGCAGAGGAGCAGCTCAGCGGGGTGACGCTTGAATCAGTCGCCGTCATAAGGCTTATGGGAAAATATCTCGGAAAAAGACTGGCGGAATATCCGCTTATGGCGCATATGTATGAGCGTATAACCCGAAATACGGTACCCGATATACCGTGGAACAGCTTTCTGCACGATTACTTTATTGACAGATGAAGTAAGACAGCGGTTTATTTGTCTGTTTTGCATGATAACGGTGCTTGACAAAGCGGCTGAAGAGTATTATAATTTATACAGAGAACAGAGATACAAAGTACGGCAGTCGCTTTGTATCTCTTTTTGTTTTTGGGGGCGGTATTTGTGTATAAACAGAATATAGCAGAGGCTTTGGAACGGACACCGGTAATCGCCGCTACCGATTCCGCGGGATGGCAAAGGGCGCTTATGTCCGAAACAGAGGTGCTGTTCCATCTGAACGCCGATATAATGACTGTGGCTGAGGATATTAAAAGAGCGAAAGCAAAAAATAAGCATATATTTGTGCATATAGATTTGGCGGAGGGTATAGGGAAAGACCGAACCGGAATTAAATGGCTGTCTGCACTCGGAGCCGACGGCATAATCAGCACGAGGGCACAGCTTATACGCAGCGCTAAGGAGTGCGGACTTACAGCAATACAGCGCTTTTTCGTGCTTGATTCCAAAGGAATGAACTCAATAAGCGAAATGATCGATGCCGCGCGGCCTGATTTGATAGAAATAATGCCTGGAGTTATCCCGAAGGCAATAAGCTTTTTTTCCGGAAAGGGAATACCCGTAATAGCCGGAGGGCTTATCGAGACAAAAGCGGAGATTACCGCGGCGCTGAGTGCAGGAGCAGCCGCTGTGTCAACCGGGAAAAGCGGACTGTGGTCAAATTTGTAAAAATATAATAATCTGCGTAGATTAAAGAGAGCGGAAAAGTACCCGGCATATATTATGCCGATTGCTTTTTCGCTCTCTTTTTCGAAGAAGAATAACAAAATTTTTTCAGAGAGCTTTTGCAGACAGTCGTGCCGTGTGCAGTTTTGTGAAAAAACGAAGCCGCAAAGGGTGCAGCAATAATATATACAATATCTGTATATCAAAGAGCGCCGATACCGGGAAAGCAATTTATATGATGAAACGGAGAGTTTGAAAATGTTTGACGTGGCAATTATAGGAGCAGGTGTGATAGGGGGTATGACGGCAAGGGAGCTTACAAAATACAAGCTGTCGGTGTGTATACTCGAAAAGGAAAGCGATGTTGCCTGCGGAGCAAGCAAGGCTAACAGCGGGATAGTGCACGGCGGCTATGACCCGCAGCCCGGAACACTTAAGGCAAGGCTTAACGCAAGGGGTGTGCCGCTTTTATATAAGGCGGCAAAGGAACTTAATGTTCCCTGCAAGAACAACGGTTCAATGGTGCTTGCCTTCAGTAAGGAAGAGGAGAAGGTTATAGACGGGCTTTATGAGCGCGGACTGAAAAACGGAATAAAGGGCATGGCTGTTATCTCGGGCACCGGGGCTCGGCGGCTTGAAAGCAATTTATCTGAGAATGTCACAAAGGCTCTGCTTGTTACAAATGCGGGAATAATCTGCCCTTATGCGCTGACTGTTGCCGCCGTGGGCAACGCTATGGATAACGGCGCGGAGCTTCGCACGAATTATGAAGTGACAGCGATAGTAAAGGCTGATGGCGTCTTCAGAATCTGCTCTGCCGACGGCAGACAGATAACCGCGCGGTATCTTGTAAACTGTGCGGGCGGCTTTGCGGATAAAATAGCCGAAATGGCAGGGGATAAATTTTTTGAAATAATACCCCGCGCCGGTGAATATATACTGCTTGATAAAAACGAGGGCGGGACCGTATCGCATACAATTTTCCAGGTACCTACGGCAAACGGAAAGGGCGTTTTGGTAACTCCCACGGCGGACGGCAATTTACTGCTTGGTCCCACCGCAGAAAAGGCGGATACATCTGATAACACCGAAACCACGGCGGGCGGGCTTAAAACAGTCGCCGAGCTTGCAAAAAAGAGCGTGCCGAGCATCAACGCACACGCGGTTATAACCTCTTTTTCGGGCGTGCGCGCGTCTGAGAAAAACGGCGATTTTATCATAAAGGAATCGGAAAAGGTAATTGGGCTTATTCACGCCGCGGCGATAGATTCACCCGGACTTTCTTCATCTGCGGCGATTGCGGAATATATTGCGGAGCTGCTTGAAAAAAGCGGGCTTGAATTGACCGGAAATCCCGGTTTTAACGGCATGCGCGAGGACATTCATGCCTTTAAGAAAATGAGCGATGAGGAAAAGGACGAATATATAAAGAAAAACCCTGCATACGGCAGAATCATCTGCCGCTGTGAAACTGTGAGCGAGGGCGAAATATTGGACGCTTTGCGCCGCAACCCAAAAGCGACGGATATTGACGGTGTGAAACGCCGTACACGTTCGGGAATGGGAAGATGTCAAGGCGGATTTTGTATGCCGTATGTAATGCGGCTTATAGAAAAGGAAACGGGAAAACCGCTGACCGAAATCACTAAAAAAGGCGGGAAATCAAATATTGCGACAGGCAGACTGTGAGGAGAAAATAATGATAAAGCACGATATAGCGGTAATAGGCGGCGGTCCTGCGGGAATGGCGGCGGCAGTTGCGGCATATGACAGCGGTGTAACCGATGTTTGTATTTTGGAGCGCGAGGAAAATTTAGGAGGAATTTTAAAGCAGTGTATTCACAACGGCTTCGGGCTGCATAAATTGGGTCGAGAGCTTACCGGTCCCGAATATGCGGCGGTTTACGCTGCAAAGGCGGCAGAGCGCGGAATAAAGATATACTGCGAGACAACGGTAACGGATGTTTCACCTGATAAAACCGTAACTGCGCAAAGCACCGCAGGATTGCTTAAAATAAAGGCAAAGGCGGTAATACTTGCGACAGGCTGCAGAGAGCGCAGCCGGGGTGCGCTGAATATACCGGGTACCCGTCCGGCCGGGGTTTACAGCGCAGGTACGGCGCAGAAGCTTATTAACTGTATGGGCTGTTCCGTCGGGAAAAGGGCGGTTATTTTAGGCTCCGGCGATATAGGACTTATTATGGCGAGAAGAATGTCGCTTGAGGGTGCAATGGTGGAGGCTGTATGCGAAATAATGCCGTATTCCGGCGGACTTAAACGAAATATTGTTCAGTGCCTTGAGGATTTCGGTATTCCGCTTTATCTTTCAACCACCGTTGCGGAAATTCACGGTAAGGATAGGGTAGAGGGCGTTACAATAGCAGGAGTGGATGAAAACAGACGCATTATAGAAGAAACAAAGCGCTGTATTCCCTGTGATACATTGCTGCTTTCCTGCGGTCTAATACCTGAAAATGAGCTTGCCTTATCGGCAGGGATAGCTTTAAGCCCTGTTACGGGCGGCGCGCTGGTAGATGAGCGCCGCCAGACCGAGACAGAGGGAATTTTCGCCTGCGGAAATGCTTTGCAGGTGCATGATCTTGTGGATTTCGTGTCCGATGAGGCGGAAATTGCGGGCAAAGGCGCCGCCGGCTATGTCATCAACGGAATAAGCAGAGGCGGAACGGTAAGCACAAAGGCGGGAAACGGTGTGCGCTATGTTCTGCCGCAGAGAATAAACACCGATGAAAAGGCGGATGTAGCGCTGTTTCTGCGCGTTCAGCAGCCGTTCGGAAAGGTTAAATACACCGTAAGCTCCGGAAACAGCGTGCTTGCGACCGCTATGCGCCTTAAAGCAGCACCCGGCGAAATGGAAAAGATAGTTGTAAAGTCAGAAAAACTGGCTTTGGCGGAGAAAGAAATAACCGTAGGTCTGGAGGAAATAAAATGACAAGGGATATGATCTGTATAGTTTGTCCGCGCGGTTGTGTGCTGAAAGTAGAAATTGACGGCGGAAATATAACCGTTACGGGCAACAGTTGCTTTAGGGGTAAGCAGTACGCCATAGACGAATGTATTAATCCTACGCGCACCGTAACCTCTTCTGTTCGTGTTGAAAACCGCGAGGACACTATGGTAAGCGTAAAAACAACCAATCCGGTGCCCAAGGAAAAAATTTTTGACGTTATGGAAATACTCAGAAAAACAACAGTCCGTGCGCCTGTAAAAATCGGAGATTTTATTTTAAAAAACGTTTACGGAACAGATATTGTTGCTACAAAGAATATAATCTGAAAAACAGTTGCGGCGTTTTTTATGGCTTAAGTCGGTTGAGGCTGGACTACAGTCAATGAAGTGTACAAGAGAAATCAGCAAAATAGCGGTCTTACATTTGATTAGGAGGAAGGCCATGGTTGTGAGAGTGAGATATGGACAGGGTTATAAAATCCGGCAAAGTAAGAAACCGGGCTCTGCTTTAACTGTTGCACAGATTGAAAATGCCGGCGGTTTAATTATTCTTTTTTCAAGTATTTGAAGAAGCATTCAATCACAGCGTTGTCATAAGTGTGCCATTTGGCCGAAAAGGATTGAACCGTTTGGAACGAATCAATAACTTTACGGAAATCCGAAGAAGTAAATGGGGAACATCGATCTGTGTGGAATAAGATTCCTTTTGAAACGTCCCTTAACTGAGCGGCATCCCGTAAATTATCGATGTCCAGAAAACGGTCTGTTCGTTTACCAATCCGGCAAGCAGTGACTTTTCTGGCATATAGTTCTAAGATGATGCAGAGATGGCAGAATCGACCACCTGCCCGAACGTAGGTGAAGTCGCACACATCAATTGAGGTGCCGGCTGATTAAACTGTTGCGCAGGCAGATTGGTACAGCCCTCAACTTCTTCGACAAAGAATTTCGGTTTCTGGGGTTTAGCAGATGTAGCAAAAAAGATGCCGTTTCGACGCGAGAAAAAACCATAAAAAAAGAAGCCCCGATACGCGTCTGCGTACCGAAGCACTCGGTTGGTCCGAGTAGCGTTATAGTAACTAAGCGCAAACCCGCATAAATAAAGGGTTTTTCGCAGTCAAAAACAGTACATATCCCTATTTTAAATCGCTATCAGACCAAAAAACTCACATTCTCCGGTCAAAAATCAGCCCAAAAACAAGGTGGTGGTTCGAGAGTCGTTACTGTCACCATGCAGAGTGGTTTAATAAAAAGATTGGAGGAAAACAATGTTTAAAATCACATCTATTATATCGTGTAAAGGCGGCGTTGGCAAGACTACATCCGCCGTCAATATCAGCTCATATATCCATACTCAAGGCAAGCGTGTTCTCGCCGTAGATTTGGATTATCAGCACAACCTTTCAAAACACTTCGGCATATTCCCCGGGCATCTTAAGGACAAACCTACAATATACGATTTATTTATTGCCGCTATGGACGATTGTACCGATGAGGAAATGAGCGAAATGGTACATAAAGCTATCGTTAAATCGACTACGGTTGATGTCCTACCCTCCACGGCAAAGTTGTCCCTGCTTGACAAGGTTCTTCCTACGGCAACCTGCAGAGAGTTTATTTTAAAGGGCATTTTGAAGCATATCAAGAGCGAATACGACTATATCTTCATAGATTGCCACCCGGGATGTGACCTGTTCGCAATTAATGCCTTGACTGTTTCGGACAGCGTAATTATTCCGGTGGAAGCTCACCCGCTCGGCTTGGAGGGTCTTGATCAAGTTGAAAAGCTTATAGCAACCGTTCAGCGACATCTCAACCCAAATTTGAAGATTGACGGTATTCTTCTTACTAAGTTTCAAAATAATACTAACTGCTGCCGGGATATCCGGGATGTTGTTAAAAACAGCTTCGGAGACCGTATTCATGTATTTGACGAATATATCAAGTATTCGATAAATATTGCAGAGGCTCCCGAATTCGGGATTTCTATTCACGAATACGCTCCTAGAATCGAAGCGGCACAATCGTATGCCAAAATAGCGTTGGAGGTGATGCTCAGATGAAAAAATCAGAACTTGAAGAGCGCAGAAAGCTATTAAACAATATAAACTCCGATTCTGTAAATGATTTTGAAGACATAGTAATTTCCGGACAAGCGTATGACAGTGCTGCTAAAATTGTGCATATACCATTGGAAAGCCTTGTAGAGTATTCGGACGATGCGTTTAAAACCGCTACCGGGAGAGATCAGCCGTTTAAGGCATACAGTAAAGAAAATCTTGACACTCTTGCAAAAAGTATCAAAGAAAACGGTGTCATTAATCCTATTATTGTAAGACCTTTGGATAACGGCACTTATCAGATACTTGCGGGCAGAAATCGAAAAAGAGCGGCAAGACTTTGCGGCAAGGAAACCATTCCCGCGATTATTCGTTCAGATATTGACGATGATTCCGCCGCATTAATAATGCTCGATACTAATCTGGAGCAACGGCCAAATTTGTCTTACAGCGAAAAAGCCTATGCATATAAAATGCGTGTGGATTTGTATAAGTCAAAAGGAAAAAGAACAGATGTCTTGGGAGGCAGAAAGCAAGATGTTTTAAGTGATGTCGGTAAGGATAATAATGACAGCAGACGAATGGTAGCATACCTTATTCGACTAACATATTTAATAGTTCCTCTTATGGAAATGGTAGATGAGGGAAAGCTCGGATTTAAAATTGGAGTTTCAATTTCATATTTGAAACCCGAAACGCAATCCTTGCTTTATTCGGATATTATTCTTACAGGGCATAAGGTGAAGCAATTTCAAATTAAAGAGTTGAATGTTTTGGACAAATGCGGTACAGTAAATACAGAAACTCTTAAAACGCTATTTCAAAATACGGAAAAGACAAAAAATTGCGGATATACAGTAAGCCCGGATATTCTTTCAAAGTATGCCGATATTCTTCCTGATACAGGAGAGATCGAAAGGTTATTTACAGAATTTTTAGAAAATTACCGTTGTTCGCTGAATAAAAATGATTTAGTGCAACGGGTGCACTAAGTCGGAGGGAAATCAAAATGAAAAGGATATATCTAATATTTTTCCTGGTTTTTTTGATGACAGCTGCAGGATGCAGAGACAGACCTCGGGAACTATCTTCGGCAGCCGATACCGCTTCAAAGACAGAAAGCTCAAACAGCATATATGATACTTCGCCTGAAATTTCGGGTGCCGAAGCTCAGGAAGCTGAAAATTATAAAGGATCGTTAACATCTGAAAATTCATCCGTTACACAAAGCGGTGAACAATCAGAAAATAAAAGACCTCAAACAGAAGCGCCCAAGATCATATCTGAAATCAAAAATCCCGCGAGCGAATCTATACAAAATGCAGAAAGCTCTGTATCTGAAGCAGAAACGCCTTCCACACCGTCAAAACCTATAGGGAAAGACGAAATATGGATTGCAAACAGAGTTTTTGAACTTCTGAACGAGGAGCGCAAAGCTGCCGGAGTTCATACAAGAGAAATGCTGACAGGACTTAATAAGGTTGCGGTTTTAAGGTCAGAACAGCTTGTTACACAGTTTAGCCATAAGTGGATTGATGAGCACGGTAACGAATGGTCGGGTGCTCAGTACGCTTCTACGGTTTTAAAGTACGGAAAGAAAGAGCAAAGCAGCATATATGATCCCAACACCGGAACGGTTACCCCCATAGACGAATATTATTACGATTATGGGGGTACTGAGAACTGCTATTACGGCGGGACCGCTGTTAGGCCTAAGTTGGAAATAGCAGAATCAATAGTTAATTCGTTTAAAGGCAGCCAAAGCCATTGGAGTTCATTAATGAGCAGTTCTATGTATTATGACGGCATAGGGATTACTTTCAGTAACGGTATGGTTTATTGCAGCATTAATTCTTCGGCTGAAAATTACGGTTAAAATTAAATATGATTTCATCAAGCTATTTGCATTTAAAAGTGCAGATAGCTTTTTTTATACCCAAAATTCCACCGTTCAGGTGTTTATATATAAATAATTTAAAAGGAGCAGAGAAAATGAAAATTGTTAAAAAGTTTATGGCATTGCTTTTAATTTTCACAGCGGTATTCAGTACAAACTTAACATTGCGTGCAGCCCCGGCAATCGGCAGTACCTGCTATGTTGATTCAAGAACGCCGTGCACAAACAGCAAAAGCGGAACCGCTTACCGTGCAGTTAACAGTATAGATTATCTGACCGTAAGGAATGACGGTCAGGTGTGCTACTGCATTGAACCGGGTAAGGTCTTTACCCGCACCTTTTATAGAGCCTCCAAGCCTACTGAAAATGCTACTTGGAAGGCTTTGAGCGCTGCGGCAAGAGAGGGCGTGGCGCTTACGGCTATGTTCGGCTTTCCCGCACGATCGGCAGCACAGATGGGCGCGCCCGGAAATCATGACGCTTATGCGGCAACACAGGCTGTTATATGGGAATATATCACCGGAGAAAGAACGAATCCGAGCCAGCCGGCGGGAAGCCGCGGCAAAGGCATAATGGGCACTCCTGCAGAGGCGGCGTATTGGAATATTCTTTCTGAAATAAAAGAGTATCAGTCGGACAGCAGATATGCTGCAAATGCCGAAACAAACGCCGATCTTGTAGTGCTGACCTCCGCTTCGGCGTCTGTGGAGCAGGGAATAGTTTTCTTTAAGGGGAAACCGCCGGAATATCCTATAGCAAACGGGAAAATTCAAATATATAAAAAAGACAGTGACGGAAATAAATTAAGCGGAGCGGAATTTACGGTTTTTAATTCTGCTGATAAACAGGTTGGAAAAATTACAACAAATACTGACGGTTATGCTGTTTTAGAACGTTTGGAATACGGGAAATATACTGTCGTTGAAACCGCTTTCCCTACCGGCTACTATGCAGGAAATTATCAGACAAGCTGGACGGTAACGCTTAATGAAAACACTCCGAACGCGACAGTTACAATAAACGCTGTCAACGAACAGATACCCGGCAGCTGCAAAATCGTAAAGACCTCCGAAGACGGGAGGGTGGACGGCGTTTCGTTTAAGATCGAGGGAAACGGTATAAACAAAACCGTAACGACAAAGGACGGCGGAGTAATACAAATAGATGATTTGAACCCCGGAATATATACGGTCACCGAAATAACCGAGGACAATTACGAGCCGCAGGAGACAAGGC